>JAUMWO010000038.1 GCA_030529605.1 Bacillota bacterium
GATCATAAGACCGGGTTCCGCGATCGAGATGATAAAGCCCAGAATCAAACCCGATGCGACGACGATCGAGATGCGATTGCGCCGAATGATCTTCTTGCCCAGAATCCCGCCGAGCGGCGTGACGCTCAGATCGACACCGATCAGGAAGAAGGTCAAACCGATGACGATCAGGCCCGCGCCGAATAAAAATTGCCCGAACACATTCCAGTCAAAGCGGACCAAAAAGAGCCGGAGCAATACGACGATCAGGACGACAGGAGCAACCGAAGAAAAGACTTCACGCAACTTTCGGTAGAAAATATTCATGTCTCCTCCTTTCCCTGATTCTAGCGAAAGAGAGAGATCGAGTCAATGCAAAGAGGACCGATTCGATTTGGGGGCGAGGAGTCGCAAACGTCTTTTCTGTGCTATAATGACTCTATGATTCGAATCACACTGATGCGCCATGGCAAAACCATTTGGAACCAAGAGCGACGCATTCAAGGTCAGCTCGATTCCGAACTCTTACCGGAGAGCAAGATTCAAGCGATCGAACGCGGTGCAGCTCTCGCGGCCAATCGATTTTATCGCGTGTACGCCTCGACGAGTTCTCGAGCCTATCAAACCGCTGAATATGTACTGCAAGGAGCCGAGCAAAATCTGAGCATCCTACGCGATCCCAGACTGCAAGAAATGCACATGGGACAGATGCAGGGTTTGTTGGCGGATGAGGCACGCGCTCAATTTCCACAACATTTTGAAGATCTCATCCATCGTCCGGCTCGCTATGTACCGGTCGGGGATGGGGAGGCTTTTGCTGACGTATTTCATCGAGTACGTGACTTCCTCAACACCGAGATTCGACCGATCGTTCCGGCCGGAGGGGAGCCGAGCGAAATTTTGATCGTCTCGCATGGTGCGACGATCAAGGTCTTTGAAGCGGTGTTGGACGGTGTGAACTTAGAAAATTTTGTCGAAGGACGCGTTATTTCCAATTTGGAATGCATTCGGTACGACTTCGACGGGACACGGTACATCAAGCGAGAATTCGCTTAAATATTTCCACTATTGGAAAAAAGCAGGAGAAGGAAATGAAAGAATTATCTCAGAAGTTCGGTCGCATCGCACCGTCGATGACGCTTGCGATCACAGCGAAAGCGAAGCAGCTCAAAGCCGAAGGTCACGACATCGTCAGCTTCGGAGCCGGTGAACCGGATTTTAACACACCGGAATTCATCCGCAAGGTCGCGATCGATCGCATCAACATCGGCGGCATCGGCTACACCGACGCGTCCGGTATGCCGGATCTCAAAAAGGCAGTCTGCGAAAAATTGCTCAAGGACAACCGGTTGACCTATGAGCCGAATCAAATCGTATGCTCCAACGGCGCGAAGCACTCGCTTTCCAACGCGATCCTCGCTGTTTCCAACCCGGGCGATGAGATCTTGGTCCCTTCGCCGTTCTGGGTAAGCTATGAGGAATTGGTCAAGATGGCCGGCGCGGTTCCGGTGATCGTGGATTCTGATCCTGCAAAGCAATTCAAAGTCACTCCTTGCGCATTGCGTGCTGCGATCACGCCGAAGACAAAGGCGATCATACTCAACTCGCCGAACAACCCGACCGGCTCCGTCTACACGAAAGACGAGCTCAAAGCGATCGGTGAAGTCTGTACGGAGGCGGATCTCTACATCATTTCCGACGAGATCTACGAGAAACTCGTGTACGGTGTGGAACATGTCAGCATTGCGTCATTGTCCGATGACCTCTACCGACGCACGATCGTCATCAACGGTCTGAGCAAGGCATATGCAATGACCGGTTGGCGTCTGGGATACAGCGCGAGCTCTCCGGAGATCGCAAAGATGATGAGCAACATCCAGTCGCATGAAACTTCCAATCCGAATACGATCTCTCAATATGCTGCCGTGGAAGCATTGCGCGGTGATCAGACACCGATCGAGGAGATGCGCGTGCAATTCGATCAACGTCGTCTTTTCATGATGAAAAAGCTCGATGAGATCCAAGGCATCACCTATGTCAAGCCGGACGGCGCCTTCTACATCATGGTCGATGTCTCCGGTACCTACGGAGCACATACCGGATTTAACGGTTCGATCGACTTTGCCGCCAAATTGCTCGAAGACGAAAAAGTTGCGGTTGTTCCGGGAATCGCTTTCGGAGTGGACAAGTACATTCGTCTCTCTTATGCGACGAGCATCGAGCTGATCGACAAGGGGCTGACCCGCATCAAAAAATTCATTGAATCATTGCCGGAGAAATAATGTCACAACGCCAAGCTGTCGGCATCGAGGTCCAAGAAACCTACCAAAGCCGAAACGATGCTCCGATTGCCGCGGTCAAAGCGTGGAATGACCGCTGGTATGAAGAGTCCGGTAAGCGCAGACGAGCACATATCGCAACTTACGGTTGCCAGATGAACGAACATGATTCGGAAAAACTGGACGCGATGTTGCTCGATATGGGCTATGAGGTAGCGGACGGTTTCGATGATGCCGACCTGATTTTATTCAATACATGCTGCGTCCGAGAAAATGCCGAACTCAAGGTCTACGGCAATCTCGGACGGGTTAAAAAGTGCAAGGAGCTCAACCCAGAGCTTCTTGTTGCCGTCTGTGGGTGCATGATGCAACAGGAACATATCGTCGAAGAGATACGCAGAAAGTATCGTTTCGTCGATCTGGTCTTCGGCACCCACAATCTGCACAATTTTCCGACTTTGCTCGAACGAGTCATCGACACCCGCGAGCGCGTGTTTGAGGTGTTGAAGGACGGGAGCGAAGTGGTCGAAGGGCTTCCGGCAGTCCGCCGAAAAGAGGTCAAAGCCTACACGAATATCATGTACGGTTGCAACAATTTCTGCACCTACTGCATCGTTCCGTACACGCGTGGACGCGAGCGTTCGAGACGACCGGAAGACATCGTGGAGGAGATCCGCGGGCTGGTGGAATCCGGGACCAAGGAAATCATGTTGCTCGGGCAAAATGTCAATTCCTATGGCAAGGATCTAACGGACACAAGCTTTGCGGATCTGCTGCGCCGCATCGACAAGATTCCGGGAATCGGTCGAGTGCGTTTTATGACATCTCATCCCAAGGACATATCCCGCGATCTGATCGATGCGATGGCGGAGTGCCCGAGCATCTGCGATCATCTGCATTTGCCGCTGCAATCGGGAAGTGACCGCGTTCTCAAAGCGATGAACCGCCATTATCAAGTATCCGACTATCTCGAAACCGTCCGATACGCCCGAAGCAAGATGCCGGAGATCGGCATCACGGCGGATATCATCGTCGGTTTTCCGGGGGAGACCGAGGACGATTTCGAAGCGACTCTCGATGTCATTCGTGAAGTCGAATACGATTCCGCATACACCTACATCTACTCCAAACGAACGGGGACGCCTGCGGCTACCTTTGCCAATCAAGTGGAAGAATCCGAGAAATCGGCAAGAATGACGCGTCTGCTTGCGGTCCTCAATCCGATCGTCACCCGAAAACTCGCGACATACTTGGATCGCACGGTCGACGTGTTGGTGGAAGGACGCGCCAAGTCGAACCCGAACAATTGGATGGGGAGAACGAGCAACAATCTCACCGTGACCTTTGCGCCGCCTGCTGGGACGGAAGGTCAGGATCTGATGGGACATTTCGTATCCGTCCATATCACACGACCGAAGAATTTTTCTTTGGAGGGAGAGGCCATTTTGCGATGATCAAAGTACGCGACGAACGATACCCTTTGATGTCCAAATACGATTGGGATCAACTCACGCCGATGCTCCGGCAGTATTATGAGATCAAGTCGAAATACCTCGATTACATTCTCTTTTACCGCTTGGGGGATTTTTATGAGATGTTTCTCGATGATGCAGTCCAAGCATCCAAGGCTTTGGAGATCACGCTGACCACGCGCGGAGGCGTCGGTGATGAGCGCGTCCCGCTGTGCGGGGTGCCGTTTCACTCCGTCGACCTCTATTTGAAGCGCGCGATCGAGAGGGGATTGAGCATCGCGATCTGCGAGCAGATGGAAGATCCGGCGCTCGCAAAAGGAATCGTGCGTCGTGATGTGATTCGCATCATCACGCCGGGCACGATCTTCGATCCGGAGATGCTCGATTCGGTTCAAAACAACTTCATCGCATCCATCTATCGCGATCGGGAAGGTTATGGACTAACCCATTGCGACATCTCGACTGGCAAGATCAAGACGACGACGCTGACGAGTTATCTGCACCTTTTGCAGGAGATTGAGCGCATTCAGCCGTCGGAGATCATCTACGATCCGGAAAATCTCGACGAATCGACCATACAAAAATTCGCGGTCAAAGGCTACTGCACGACCAAGTATTCCCAGTACGGCGCCGTTGAGCCGGGATCTCAGATTCGATTTGACTCCGTCGATTCGACCTCGTTGTTGCTCGGTTATCTCGCCTATACGTCAAAGCAAAGTTTGGGACATATCGGTGAGCCCGAATACTATTCGGACCGCGACAAACTCCTGATCGACGCCAATTCGATGCGCAATCTGGAACTGACCGAAAACATGCGTACCAAGGAAAAGAAGGGCTCTCTTTTGTGGGTGCTCGACAGGACGCGCACCGCGATGGGGGCGCGTCTGCTTCGATCCTCACTGATTGAACCGCTCATCGAGATTTCGCACATCAACCGACGATTGGACGCCGTCGACTATCTGTTCAACGAAACCATCGCGCGAGCGGATCTCATCGATGCACTCGACAAGATCTACGATCTGGAACGTCTGACGACAAAAATCGTGTACGGGAGTGTGAATCCGCGCGATCTGATCGCGATACGCAATTCGCTCGCCGTGCTGCCGGAGATGAAGCGATGCCTCGCCGCCGATGGTGTGCCGGAGCTTCTCGTTCAGCTGGGGAAAGAGTTGCAGCCACTGGCAGACATCCGCGCGATGATCGAGACGGCGATCGTCCCGGAGCCTCCTGCCCACACAAGAGATGGCGGTTTTATCGCCTCCGGCTATCATGCGGAACTCGATGAAATTCGAGCGATCGCGCTCGGAGGCAAGGACTGGATCCAAGAACTGGAGGCCGCCGAGAAGGAAAAGAGCGGCATCCGCACTTTAAAGGTCGGCTACAATCGAGTCTTCGGCTACTATTTTGAGGTTTCCAAGTCCTTCTCGTCATCGGTGCCGGAGTACTTCATTCGAAAACAAACGCTGGCCAACTCGGAGCGGTTTATCACTCCGGAGTTAAAGAATCTGGAAGAAAAGGTGTTGGGGGCGGAAGACCGCATTTTGCGACTGGAACTCGCGCTTTACGAGCAGATTCTCGACCGACTGCGGGCGGTGATTGAGACGCTCCGCCGCAACGCCGATCGCATCGCAAAGATCGACATGCTCGCCGCATTCGCGGAAGTGTCGTTTCAGAACGGATACCGACGACCGACGGTCAACACCGGCGATCGTCTGCACATCCAAAACGGACGGCACCCCGTGATCGAGCGGATGTTCGATTATATCCCCAACGATACCGAAATGGATGGAGGAAACTCCAAGATCCATATCCTGACCGGTCCCAATATGGCGGGAAAGTCGTCGTATCTGCGTCAAACGGTTTTGATTGTTCTGATGGCGCAGATCGGGTGCTTTGTCCCGGCAACGGCAGCCGATATCGGGGTGTTCGACCGCGTGTTTACGCGCGTCGGAGCTTCGGATGACTTGAGTCAGGGGCAGTCAACCTTCATGGTCGAGATGTCCGAACTCGCCTATATCCTCGAAAACGCAACGGATCGATCGATGATCATCCTCGACGAGATCGGACGAGGTACGTCGACCTACGACGGACTCAGCATCGCGTGGTCCGTCCTCGAATACTTGAGCAAGCGCCATGCCAAGGTCATGTTTGCAACGCATTACCATGAGCTGACCGAATTGCAAGGAAAACTGGAAGGTGTTCTGAATTACCGGATCGCCGTGCGCAAATCGGGAGATGACATCGTCTTCCTCCGTAAAATTGTCCAGGGCGGAGAGACGCAAAGCTACGGGATCGAAGTCGCAAAACTCGCGGGTGTGCCGGAGGAAGTGATCGCCGGCGCAAAATGCATCCTGACACGCCTCGAACAGAACGAGCTCGGAGCAAATCCTGCCCCCGGAGCCGCATCGGTCCGAGAAATGCCGATCCTTCCGGTCGATCCGCGAACGGAGACGGCGCTCTCGATCGTCGACGCGATCGAACATGCCGAATTGGATCAAATGACACCGCTTCAAGCGATGCTGCTGCTCAGCTCGCTTCGTGATCAGATAAGGACAACCACATGATACAAAGAATACAGAAACTGGATGAGCTGACCTCGTCAAAAATTGCAGCGGGGGAAGTCGTCGAAAAGCCTGCCATGATCGTCAAGGAGTTGTTTGAAAACTCCGTCGACGCCGGCAGTACCGAGATCACCGTTGAAATTGAACGCGGCGGCAAGCAACGAATCCGCGTCTCCGACAACGGATCCGGCATCCCGAAATCCGATCTCCAACTCGCCTTCGAACGGCATGCAACATCCAAAATATCGACGATCGATGATCTCTACTACACCAAGAGCTTTGGGTTCCGAGGCGAAGCACTGGCAAGCATCGCAGCCGTGTCCAAGGTGACGATGACGACGCGAACGGCGGATGAAGAATCGGGAAGCCGTATTGTCGTCGCCGGCGGAGAGTTGATCGAGTCGAGTGAGATTGCAGCGACTGTCGGAACCACGATCGAAATCACCGACCTCTTTTTTAACACGCCGGTCCGTCTCAAATTCTTAAAAGCCGATGCCGCCGAACAAAAGTCGGTGGTCGATCTCATACAGCGTTTGGCGATTGCAAACACTGATGTCTCGATTCGCTTTCTGATGGACGGGGAACAAATCTTCCTGACGGATGGGCGAGGGGATTTGGCTTCCGCGATCTATGTCGTCTTCGGGCGTCAAGTGATCCGCGGCATGAACCGCATCCAGGAGAATGTCGACGGGATCCAGCTTCGCGGTTTTGCATCCAATTTCTCCAATACGCGTGGCAATCGCAACTACCAATTTGTGTTCGTCAACGGGAGAGTGGTTCAATGTGAAGAGGTGCGGGATGCGATCGCTCTCGCGTATCGCCCCTATCTGATGAAGAACAACTATCCGCTCGCCTTCCTGTTTCTCGATCTTCACCCGAGTCGCATCGATGTCAACATCCACCCGGCAAAGACCGAGATCAAGTTTGAAGATCCGGGGGCGATCAAACAGCTCGTCTATACGGCTTTGAAGAAGACCTTCAATCTTTACGACCAGATCCCGCGCGAATCCGCGGTTGTGGATCATCGCCCGACCTCATTCGAACGGTTCGAGCGACCGCGTGACGTCGAACCGGTTGCAAAAGCGACGCTTTCCGCTCCTGAGAAGCCGGACGAGATTCGGTCCGAGACGATGAGTTCACCGCGGACGATGACGATGCGCTTTCAGTCGATTTCCTCGACGAAACCTACGGCAACTTCGACCGCTTCGCCAACGTTTACGGCGACGGCACCTTCGTCGGCCACCATTTCTTCAACGCCGTCCAAGGCTGAGTTGTCGCCGATCACCCAGGAGCGCCGAGAGATGACGGCCGATGCAGTGGACGAGATGAGTCGCCAAACGCCGTCCGCCCCGGTAACTGAGCCGATCCAGGAGCTCTTCGTACTCGAAGAAGAACCGGCCTATGTCCATCAGGATGACGAGCCGGTCCTGTACAGTGATCTGTTGTATGTGGGAACGCTCGCCGACACCTATCTGCTATACCAAAAGGACAGCGATCTCTATTTGATCGACCAGCATGCCGCGCATGAGAAAATACTGTTCGAACGCTTTATGGACGCGTATCGACGCCGCAGCATTTCGACACAAATGCTACTTTTTCCGCTGGAGGCATCCGTCCATGAGGGCAATCGCGAGCGCATCGATCATCTCGAATCGCTCGGTTTCCATGTCCAGCGCCGCGAGGAGCATATGGTTTTCGTCGACGGCATTCCAAGCGAGTTCCCGATCTCGGCGGCACGCGTGATGCTTCGCAGTGCACTGGATCCGGCTGAGCCTGCGGAAAGCGAGGATCCGGTCAGCGACATGATCGCCGAGCGTGCCTGCAAAATGGCAATCAAGGCTCATGACGTGATCGCCGACATCGAGCGTTCCGCGCTCCTCGCCCAATTGGCCAATCTCCGAGACCCTTATAATTGCCCGCATGGAAGACCGATCATCATCCGCATCACATCGCATGAGATCGAAAAGAGGTTCCGCAGAATTGTTTGATTCCTCTCAGAACGCGACACAGAACGCAGCAAACATCGCATCTCAGAACCCGGCCGAGCATGTTCGAAACCCGCTTTTGGAACTGATCGTCGGCCCGACAGCGTCCGGCAAATCCTCGGCCGCCGTGCGCAGAGCCCTCGAGATCGGTGCGGAGATCATCAGCGTCGATTCCGTCCAAGTCTACCGCGGACTCGACATCGGATCCGCAAAAATTACAAAGGAAGAGGCCTGCGGGATCCCGCATCATCTGATCGATGCGGTCGATCCCGATCAAAGCTTTACGGCCGTCGACTTCGAGCGCCTCGCCGGAGAAGCGATTCGTCAAATCGATCAAAGCGGCAGGCCGATCATCCTCTGCGGCGGCACCGGACTCTACCTGAGCGCTCTGCTCTACGGACTCGACTATGCTGAGGAAGAAGTCGACGAAGCATACCGACAGTTTCTCAACACGTGCAGCCTCGACCAACTGCTCGAATTGTCACGGAGCACGGAATACCGCGGGCTTTCACTGGACGGGGTCGACGTCGCCAACAAACGGCGCCTCATTCGCGCCTTGGAAATCTTCCGCTCGACCGGCAAAAGCGTCGGAAAGTTCGAAGACAAACGTTCACCGCGCTTTCCTTGCCGATGGACCGTACTGGATCCTCCCCGCGAAGAGCTCCACCGGCGCATCGTCCGCCGCGTCGATCAAATGCTGGAGCAGGGACTCCTCGAAGAGACCGAGGGGCTGATCCGTCGCTACGGGCGCGAGCAAAAATCGTTGATGAGCATCGGCTACCGCGAAGCGGGACAGTTCCTCGCCGGAGAGATCACCCGCGAGGCGATGCGAGAAGCGATCATCATCAGCACGAGACAATATGCCAAAAGGCAGTCGACATGGTTCCGTAAATACGCGGGGCACAGATAAACGAAAACATTGATTTCCTAGGAGGACAAGATGAAACAACAAGTTGTCGATCACATTCGGATGCTTTCCGCAGAAGCGATCCAAAATGCAAACTCCGGACATCCTGGGCTTCCGCTCGGTGCCGCGCCGATGGCATTTGAGCTCTGGTCCGAGCATATGAAGCACAATCCCAAGAATCCGAAGTGGATCAACCGCGACCGCTTTATCCTCTCCGCCGGTCACGGTTCTGCGATGCTCTATTCCTTGTTGCATCTTTTCGGCTACGACCTCTCGATGGAAGAACTCAAAAACTTCCGACAATTGAATTCCAAGACTCCGGGACATCCCGAATACGGCCACACGGCAGGCGTCGAGATTTCCACCGGCCCTCTCGGTCAAGGGATCGCCAATGGAGTCGGTTTTGCGATGGCGGAGGCGCATCTCGCCGCGCAGTTCAACCGAGAGATTTCCGTCATCGACCATCATACCTATGTCCTCACCGGCGACGGATGTCTGATGGAGGGCATCTCGTATGAAGCCGCATCCATCGCGGGTTCGTTCGAACTCGGCAAACTCATCGTACTGTACGATTCCAACGACATCACCATCGAAGGCAGAACCGGCCTCACGTTCACGGAGAACATCCAAGGTCGCTTTGAAGCGATGAATTGGCAATACCTCCGCGTCGAAGACGGCACGGACATGACCGCGATCGGTGCTGCGATCGATCGGGCAAAGCTGGAAACAAAGAAACCGACGATCATCGAGATCAAGACCGTGATCGGAAACGGTTGTCCTCCGGTAGCCGGAACGGCAAAAGCACATGGGGCTCCGCTCGGTGCCGATGGGATGAAAGCGCTTTATGAGACGTTGGGAGTGCAAGGTCGCGAGCCATTTACTGTCGATTCCGCCGTAAGTGCTCATATGTCCGAAGTACAGAGTCGCCTCCAATCCCTCGAAAATGACTGGAATCAAACCTTTGCACACTATGCCGAGAAATATCCGGATCTCGCCAAGTCGCTCGAACAGTGGATGACGGGCGATCTGCCGTTTTCCGTTCAGACGGACGATTTCTACCGTGTCGAAGAGAAGGGAGCGACTCGCTCGACCTCCGGAAAATTGCTCAATCTGTTGAGCGAACAGATTCCGAATCTCTTCGGCGGTTCCGCGGATCTCGCGCCTTCCAACAATTCCAATATGAATGCACGCGGACATTTCGGATGCCCTTGTGCGGAAGACCGTTACATCGGTTCCAATGTTCATTTCGGCATTCGCGAACACGCCATGGCGGCCATCGTGAACGGCATGTGCGCACACGGCGGTGTCAAACCGTATGCAGCGACCTTCTTCGTCTTCGCGGACTATATGAAGCCCGCGATGCGTCTCGCCGCGCTGATGAAGCTGCCCGTGACCTATATCCTGACGCATGATTCCATCGGCGTCGGAGAAGACGGACCGACCCATCAGCCGATCGATCAACTCGCGATGCTTCGCGCCATCCCGAATTTCAATGTCGTTCGCCCGGCAGACTCGCGCGAAGTCGGCGCAGCGTGGGAGATGGCGATGACTTCGAAGGAGACTCCGACGGCGATCGTGTTGACACGCCAGAATCTCCCGTTGCTCGAAGGCTCGTCCCGACAGGCGATGCGCGGAGCCTATGTGATCTCGCCGGAGAAAGAAGAGGCGGAACTCGTTCTCATCGCGACCGGTTCGGAAGTGTCCGCTTGCGTCGAAGCGCAAAGCAAATTGGCTGAGATGGGCATCGATGTGCGCGTCGTCTCCATGCCGAGCTTCCATCTGTTTGAGCAGCAGGACGAAGAATATCAGCTTGAGGTGCTGGGATACGACATCCCGCGCATGTCGGTCGAAGCGGCGAGCACATTCGGTTGGATGGAATATGCGGATATCGCGCTCGGCATCGACGAATTCGGCCAATCGGCGCCGGGGAATGCATTGTTCCGTTACTACGGCATGGATGCGCAATCCATCGCCGACTTTGCAAAAGAATTTCTCGAGCAGATCGAAGATTGATCGACTGCGTCGTTTGGAGTGAGCATGTTCAAACAAATCATTGCATTTGCCTTGTGTCTGTTG
>JAUMWO010000039.1 GCA_030529605.1 Bacillota bacterium
TCCGCGCGTCATCTCCATGCGCGGAGCAAATCGTTCGTCGCCGACACCTTTCATCGCGTTCTTTGCAGTAACAAAGCGAACGGCGTCGTAGAACCAATCTTTCTCCGACACGTCGATGTAACGGATCGAAGCGAGAGGAATCTCTTCCTCCTTCAGCTCAACCACTTCGCCGGTGTTCGGTGCGACCGGAGTCGGAGCCGGAGTAGGATTTGGATTGGTCACCGGAGGTGCCAGTGGGACCTCTTCCTCCGGAAGAGTGACGATCGGGTTATTCGGTTGCGGTGCCGGAGTTGGTGCCGGCTGTGGTTGAGGTTCTGGTTGTGGTTGTGGCACTACCGGAGGTTGCGGCTGCTCAGGAAGCACGATGGAATCGCCTACGGGGTCGCCCCAAAGTTTTGTAAAGCTCTGCTCCCCAAAAACGGAAGATTTATGTGATTTGACGATCAACAATGGTTCTACCGAGAATTCGGTTTCGCTCAAATCACGTGTCGCATAGACTTTTCCTTTCGCAGTATCTACCTTTATACCTTTCAACGGATTGTTGGCACTTTGTTCTCCGTAAACAAAAATCCGTCCGCTGTTAAACAGGCTCTGCACATTTACGTTCGCGTCCGGATGAATTTCAAGCGAGCCACTAAAATCATTTGCGCCAATCCAAGAAAACTCGCCTTCAGAGCGAAGTGTAGCTCCGCTCTCAACGATGAGCGCAACATCGTCTTTAGCGGATAGTTTAACGTTTTGAGGAATTGCTACCGACTCTCCGTTACGAATTCGAATATCCTTTAAGATTTCGATCGTATCCGCCATTGTTGCAGCTTGTAACGCTTCTTGAATGGTTGGATAGTATTGACTTTTTTCTTTACCATCTACTAAGTGGACGACCTTCTTTTCCGGGGATTGATAAATTGCACGATCCCCTTCCATTCGCATGAAAGCCGCATTTTGGACATTCAATTTACCACCGATTACTTCCAATACGCCGTTGCCCTCGATCACAATGTTGTCGAGATTGTTCAACTTGGCGGAATTCGGACTTTGAACATCCTCTAAGAATCGTTCCTTGTTGACGATCAAACGGCCTGAATCTGAAATGGTAACGGCAACCTTCGGATCAATCGCCAGAGTTCCTTCCGATGCATCGAGAGTACCTTGGATATTGAGAAAGGACGAATTCCCTTGATCCTCCAAATTGAACTGGGTAATATGAAGTTTACCATTCACCTTCAAATGTGCATTTTGTGCGATGTCAAACAGATAACCGGAATTGGAAGTCAAAAAAGGCACCAGAGCCGTTCCGGTCGAATCAACAAAAACCGAAGAATCGCTCGGGATCTCGAAGTCAACGGCAAAGTTCATCAAATCCTCTTCTCCATCTTCGTATGTGAAGTTTGATATTTTGATGCTTCCCTCCTCGATCATCAGACCGCGACGCGGATGACCGATAAATGCAGAACCATTATAAAAACTGTGTTCTAATACGAGTTTTCCGCCTTTGAAGAACTCGATGTTCAGCGGCAATTTAGAGAATCCGTTGCCTGTGCTCTCTCCCTTAAAGATCGAATTTACTGCCAACATCATTGCCGGATTCAACTCAAAGTATTGCCCCTCGGAAACGGTGACATCCGGCTCATTTGATAATACGACCCTCTCATCCGCAAACGATGCGAGCGACATTGTGAGCATCAGGCAGATGCACAACACTAACGACAGACTTTTTTTCATAGTACACCCCAAATAATTATTTGGTAAGCTAGCGCTTACCCATTGACACCAACTCTGAGAGGATACCATCAAAGGCAAGGAGAAACAATGTAAAATTTGCTCATAAAAACCCCTAAAAAAATACACAATGTGACAAAAATAAAAAAAGCCGAGCATTTGCTCGACCCTTTCGGTGCATTACTTTCTCTTGTCTTTGACTTTCGCAGCCTTACCGACGCGTTGGCGCAGGTAGTTGAGGCGAGCACGACGGACGCGACCCTCACGCACCACTTCGATCTTTTGGATCTTTGGCGAATGGAGCGGAATCGTCTTCTCTACGCCGACTCCCGACGAAAGTTTACGAACGGTGAATGTCTCAGCGATGCCACCGTTTTGGCGCTTGATGACCGTACCTTCAAAGATTTGTGTACGCTCGCGCTTTCCCTCTTTGACCAACAGATGCACCTTCACCGTATCTCCGACATTAAAGTTCGGAAGATCCTGACGAAGTTGTTCCGCTTCGATGGTCTTGATGATGTTTTGGTTCATATCAATCTCCTCATCCTAGGTGTTCATAATGAGGTCACAGAGGAACACCCGTATTGCAACTTAGTTAATATACCACATTCAATTTCAAATAACAAGCTTAACCTCGGTAACGCTCCCAAAGATCCGGCCGGCGCTCTCGCGTGATGCGTTCCGCCTGCTCTTTTCTCCAGCGTTCGATCTGCGCATGATGTCCTGACAGCAGAACATCCGGCACGCGATCGCCGTCGATCTCATCGGGACGCGTGTATTGAGGGTATTCCAGCAATCCTTCGGAAAAGCTCTCCGACTCCGCGGAAGCGTCGTTCCCGAGCACAGAATCTCGAAGTCGGCCGACGGACTCGATGACGACCATCGCAGGAATCTCCCCGCCCGTCAGTACATAGTCGCCGATGGAAATCTCTTCATCGACATAGCGGTCGATGAAACGTTGATCGATGCCTTCGTAACGCCCGCAAACGAGGATCAGCGCATCTTCCTGCGCCAGCTCGACGCACCGCTGCTGTGTCAATGTCGCTCCGCGCGGGGACATAAGAAGCACCTTCGCATTTGGACTTACCGCTTTGGCTGACAACACGGCGTCGCGAAGCGGTTGAACCTGCATCACCATACCGGCGCCGCCTCCAAACGGGGCGTCGTCCACCCTGCGATGGCGATCCACGCTGAAATCACGAATCGACGAACATAGCACTTCGATATCGCCCGAAGCGATCGCTCTCCCGATGATCGATGTGCGACAAAACCCATCAAAAAGCTCGGGGAAAAGCGTCAGAACATGAAACCGCATCTTGGCGCATTCTCCCGTCGCGCCGGACTGCGACGAAGCAATCATCGGATCAGTCATCGAGCAGCCCCGGAATCGTCTGCACGTCGATGCGCTTTCGCTCGACATCGATCGATATCACAAATTCGTCGACCACCGGAATGTAACAGAGCTTGCCATTGGGACGTTCGATTTCGTAGACATCCTGCGCGGTGTGCTGCAATACATCGCGCAAAACACCGATCGATTCGCCGCGGTCAAACACTTCACAACCGATCAGATCGACGACGAAATGTCCGCCCTGTCCGTCATCGACCCGTTCACGCTCGATATAAAGCGGAGAGCCGATCAACGCCAGACCGGATTCGATTGTCGGATACCCGCGAAATTGAATCAGCACCATCTTGCCGTGAAGGCGCGCCGCTTCGATCTCGAGCGGCTTTTTGCCTTGGGCATCCGCATAAAGACGCGAAAACCCGAGGAATTTTTCTGGATCTTCCGTGTGGGGATAGACCTTAAATTCTCCTCGGATTCCATGGTGTCGCACGATCGTTCCGATGTGTATCATCGCGATCAGTCGACGATTTCGACGAAGACGCGTTTGTCCGTATTGCCGGAAGCCGCTTTGACGACGGTGCGGATCGCTTTCGCGATGCGCCCTTGCTTCCCGATGACCTTGCCCATGTCGCTCGGAGCGACCCGGAGTTCGATCACGATGCGGTCGTCGTCTTCCAATTGGTCGATGCGCACCTGATCCGGATGATCGACCAACGCATTGACGATTACTTTGAGAACTTCAATCATTTGCTCTCAATCACTCCATGCTTTTGGAAGAGAACCTTCACGGTGTCGGTAGGAGTCGCGCCGTTTTTGAGCCAGTATTTCGCTTTTTCGACATCGAGTTTCACCGAATCGGTTTCCACCATCGGATTGTAGGTTCCGATTTGATCGATGAATGCGCCATCACGCGGCGAGCGCGAATCGGCAACAATCACACGGTAAAACGGTTTCTTCTTTGCACCCATACGAGTGAGTCTGATTTTAACTGCCATAATTCCTCCAAAATCTTACTGATTTATCCAAAAAAGGGAAATCCCCCTCTTTTCAGCTTCTTCTTGCCGCCAAATCCGCCAAATTGCTTCATCAGCTTCTGTGTCTGTTCGAATTGCTTGAGCAAACGGTTGATGTCCGCGACCTGCACACCGGCACCCGCTGCGATTCTCCGCTTACGGCTCGCTGCAAGGATGTCGGGGTTTTGGCGCTCATGCGGCGTCATCGAAAGAATGATCGCCTTGACGCGGCCGACTTGCTTGTCGTCCACCTCAGCGCCCTCGAGCATCTTCTTGTTGACTCCAGGGATCTTGCTCAGCAGATCCCCGATCGGACCCATTTTTTGGACCTGGTCCAACTGCTCGAGGAAATCTTCCAGGTCAAACCCCTTCTTACTGCGAAGTTTTTGTTCGAGCTTCTTTGCCTTCTCAAGGTCAAATTGTTGCTGCGCCTGCTCGATCAAAGAAAGCATGTCGCCCATTCCGAGGATCTGTGACGCCATTCGATCCGGGTGGAATTCTTCGATCGCATCGAGCTTTTCACCGACGGAAGCAAACTTGATCGGTTTCCCGGTCACGGCTCGCACTGACAGCGCAGCACCGCCACGCGTATCGCCGTCGAGCTTACTCATGATGATGCCGGTAATCTCGAGCTGCGAATTGAAATGCTCCGCAACATTGACCGCGTCTTGTCCGGTCATCGCATCCAACACGAGGAGAATCTCCTTGGGATTGACCTCTCGCTTGATTTGAGCCAGCTCATCCATCAAGGTTGCGTCGATGTGCAAGCGACCTGCCGTATCGAGAATCACAACGTCGTTTTGGTAATAAACCGCATGTTCTTTTGCCTTGCGCACGATCAACGGGACATTTTTCTCACCGTCGATCGTAAAGACCGGAACATCCAGCTTCCCGCCGAGGATCTTGAGCTGCTCGATCGCGGCAGGACGGTAGACGTCGCAGGCGACGAGAAGCGGCTTTTTGCCCTGCTTCTTGAGTAGACCAGCGAGCTTACCGGAAGCCGTCGTCTTACCTGCCCCTTGCAATCCCGCCATCAGGATAAAGGACGGCGGCTGGGAGGAGAATTCAAGCTTTGCGCTCGTCGTCCCCATCATCGCGGTCAGTTCCTCGTTGACGAGCTTGATGACCTGCTGTGCCGGGGTGAGACTCTGCATCACGCGCTCGGTGAGCGCTTTCTCCGTGACCGCTTGGATGAAATCCTTTACGACCTTGAAGTTGACATCCGCTTCGAGCAGCGCCAACTTGACCTCGCGCATCGCGTCCTTGATATCCTTTTCGCTCAGCTTGCCTCGCCCACGAAGTTTATCAAAGGATTCCTGCAGTTTTTCCGAAAGATTTTCAAATATCATAAGGCTCCAATAGCTTGCGGATCGCCGCTCTTGTTTGCTCGGGCATCGCGTTCGACGCGGCGATGCTGCCGATTTCGCTCAGCGTCGCCTCATACCCCCGAATTCTCTCGTAGAATCCGAGCTTGGTCTCATGGCGCTCGAGCATTTTTTCCACTTTACGAATCGACTCGTGGACGGCTTGACGGGAAATCTCGAATTGCTCAGCGATTTCGCTGATCGATTCATCCAAATCGCAATAATGACGAAGGACTTCGGACTGTTTGTCAGTCAGAAGCCCCTGATAGAGATCATATAATGCGGTCAGTCTGACCTTTTTCTCGAGGATTCCGATTTCCATACCGCTGTAGTATAGCGTAGCGCAGAATCCATGTCAAGCACTTTTGCTTGACATCACAGAAAAATCTTATACACCGCTTTGCGCACCGGCTCCGGCTCGTCCGTCGCCACACAAGGCATGTGCGCGTCTTCCGGAAAGAGAATCACAAGCTCATCCGGAAGCAGATCGACCCGGTCGCGACATGCCGATACGGAAACATTCAAGCATGCACATGCCGATTTGCTGCGGCAGTAAAACGCAATGTCGCGCTCCTCACAATATGCTTCGACTTCCTGCAGTTCGGATGCATCGCAAATGCGGAAACTTTCCCTTCCTGAAATCAATATCTGCAGATCGATGTAACGGCGGTGGGTCTCAAAGCGCAATGTGCTCTCCGGGAGGGTGTCATACTCTTGGATCAACAGATAGTCCGATCCCTCGAGTTCATGCCTGCCCGCCGGCAATGTCGTCAAATCCGTCGAATGCAGGTGCTCGATCGCTCGATCGATTCCCGCGTGAAGACCGCGGTATCGGTTGACATGGTTTCGATTGCTTCGAATCATACTCCCTCCGCCTACAGATCCAGCATCGCGCTGGCAAAATCGACGGCTTGAAACTCATCGAGATCATCGATCTTCTCACCGACTCCGATATAACGTACCGGGATGCCCAGTTCTTCGTCGACGCTGAGCGCAACGCCCCCCTTTGCCGTCCCGTCGAGTTTGGTCAGGACCAGACCCGTGATGGATGCCGCATCGTGAAACACTTTAGCTTGGTTGATCGCGTTTTGTCCCGTCGTCGCGTCGAGCACGAGCAACACTTCTCTGCCTGCCTCCGGCGCTTCGCGCTCGATGATACGGAAGATCTTCGAAAGCTCGTTCATCAGATTGACCTTATTGTGCAGGCGACCGGCGGTATCGCAAATGAGATAATCCACCTTGCGCGCTTTGGCAGCATGAATCGCATCGTAAATCACAGCTGCCGGATCCGATCCCTCGCTCTGCGAGATCATCGGTACCTGAGCACGCTCCGCCCAGACCGCGAGCTGATCGATGGCGGCGGCACGAAAGGTATCGCCGGCGGCGATCAACACTTTCTTGCCCTTGGTTCGGTAGAGATTGGCCAGCTTCCCGATGGTCGTCGTCTTGCCGACACCGTTGACTCCGATGACGACGATGATGTTGAGCCCGGCAGCAAGCCGCGGACGCTCCGATTTGGTGAGTCGCTCGGCGATGACATCGCGCAAAACCGCCTTCACCTTGTTGGTATCGGTCACCTTGCGCTTTTTGATCTCCTCGCGCAGATCCTTGATCAACGCGTGGCTCGTCTTGACACTGATGTCCGAACTGACCAGCATAAATTCAAGTTCTTCAAAAAACTCGTCGTCGATTTCCGCATACTCGACCAACAGATTGTCGAGCATCGAGCTGAATGATTGCCTCGTTTTCGCCAATCCCTGCTTGAGCTTATCAAAAAAACCCATAACTCCTCCTATTGAGCGGCATCCAGTTGCACCGAAATCAGCTTGGATACCCCGTATTCTTCCATTGTGATTCCATACAAATTGTCCGCGATCTCCATTGTTCCCTTGCGGTGCGTGATGACCACAAATTGAGAACGCTCGGCATAACCGCGCAGGAAACCGGTAAACCGATGGATGTTGACGTCGTCGAGCGCCGCTTCGATTTCGTCGAGAATGCAGAACGGCGACGGGCGACTCTCCAGAATCGCAAAGAGCAAGGCAATCGCCGTGAGCGATTTTTCTCCGCCCGAGAGCAGTGTCATACTCTGTAGCTTCTTTCCCGGCGGCTGCACCACGATTTCGATCGGGTCTTCGAGCAAATCGGGTTCCTGATCCGCTGTCTCCGGCACGAGCACCAGATCCGCCTCTCCCCCATGGAAAAGCTTTTGGAAGGCATGCACGAAATTCTCGCGAATGATCCCAAATCCGTCTCGGAATTTGGCTCGCATCTCTGCGGACAAGCCGTCGATCAAACTGCGAATCTGCTCGATCGCCGCTTCGACATCCGCCTTTTCGGCGCTGAGATGGCTGTGCTTTTCGCTGACCGCGCGGTACTCCTCGATCGCATGATCATTGACCGCTCCGAGCTCAGCGAGTTCGCTCTTCATCGATCGGATCTCCGCGAGACTGCGCTCTCCCTCCGTGACCGTTTCCGCCTCTTCGATCGAAGCGTTGTGTGTGACAAAGAGTTCGGTCACAATCCCTTCCAACTCCGTTTCGACGCGCACCGCTCGATTTTCCGTCTGATGGAGTTCCTTACGCGATGCGTCGATCTGCATCCGAAGACTTTGTTCCTCCTCTCGCGCGCATTGCTCCTGATCGACAAATGCGGCCTCTTGCGCTTCGCATTCTTCTCGTTTCGACTTCGTGGATTCATAAGTCTGCGCGAGCTTCGCACCGTCCTTGTGGAGCGCCTCCACTGCAGCCTTTGTCTCCTCCAGCTGCGTCTCGGTCCGACTCAATTCGGCGCGATATGCGTCCTCGGAATCCAAATACTTCTGAATCGTCTGGCGAAGTCGCATCTGCTCCTTGCGCAGTCCGGTCAATTGCTCGGTCCGCTTCGCACTCTCGACTCGTTTTTCGGTCATCTCTTGCACCGAGCGACGATCGCGCTCTTCCAGTTCCCCGATCCGCGCGCTGTAACGATCGTTCTCGGCTTCCAGTTCGCGGTTGCGAAGCGCAATCGCGTCGATCTCTCGCTGAAATTGTTCGTTTTCTTCAAAATAATGGCGGATCTCCACCTCATACTGCTCCGCCGCATCCGTCTTCTGCTTGGAAATTTCGAGAATGTCGTCGAGCTGCTTTTCCAGCTTGGTTAGCCGATAGCCGGATTCCGTCTCGTCAGATTTTGCCGCACGGTACTCCGCCTCGAGCGAGACCATCCTCTCCGCGATCGCTTCGATCTCCTTTCGATGACGCAAAATGCTCGCCTCCGAGGATCGGATCTCCTTCGCCAGCGCATCGCATTGATCCGTCAGCTCGCGAATCGTCCGCTTACGCGACAAGATCCCACTGCGACGCTGATAACTTCCTCCCGTCATCAAACCGCCGGGATTGAGCACATCGCCTTCGAGCGTGACGATGCGGTAGCCCTGATCCAACAGGGGAACGGCATGATCGATGGTATCGACCAGGATGGTATTGCCCAAAAAATACTCGAACACATCGCGATGCGACTGCGTCTCGATCAATTCGTCTGCGAAACCGAGCACTCCGATGCGCTTCCGATCCAATGTTCGTTTGCGCCCGATGCGGCCGGATCGGCGGATCTCTTCATAGCTCAAGAAACTGACACGCCCGATGCGCTCTTTGCGGAGTCGTTCGATCTCCCGCTTGGCGTCGCGGTTGCTCTCGCAAATGACCACACCCAGATTGCGACCGAGCGCCACTTCGATCGCAATCTCGTACAATTCCGCTGTCGTAAACAGATTGCCGACGACGTCTATCACGCCGCGACCTTCTCCTTGGAGCACCTCGCGCACCCCGCGATCATATCCGGAAAACTCATCCTCCAAACGCTGATGAATCTGCAGCTCCGACTCGCGGTCCAATTTCTCTCTTGTTCGATTGCGCAGAACTTCCTCATCGTCCGACAGTCGCCTTTGAAGTTCATCCTTGCGCGCCGTTGCACGCTCGCGATCCGATGTCAGTTGTTCCAATCGGTCGCGCCGGTCACGCAAATCGCGTGACAACTGTTCGATTTCGCCTTCGATCCGCTCCTTCGTGCTGAGCTCTTCGTCGATGCTTCCCAAGATGCTGATTTGCTTGTTTTTTAAGCCTTCGATCGCTCGATGATTCTGTTCCAGATACCGTTTTTTGGATTCGGCTTCGTTGAGGATGCGAACCGCTTCGGTTTGCAACGCTTGCGCTTCGTTCCTCACATCGATCAATTCCTTGGAAAACGTTTCCATTCGCGTCTGCTCATCCGCCAATTCTTGTTCGGATCGAGCGAGTGCGCGCTCTTCTTCCGTGATCCGAAGCGTCAACACCCGGAGTTCTTCCAAGGTCGCGCTGCGGCCGGACTCCTCGTCATTTCCGCGCTCGCGGAGCTTCGTCCACTGCGCCTGCAAAACATTCAAACGCTCGGTTTGGAGTTGCTGATCGGACCGATTCTTTTCCACTTGCCCGAACAACGCGAATTCGATGTCCCGCAGTTCTTTCCGCTGAGCGACGAGAGCATGGCGCTGCTGCTGGATTTGCTGCTGTCTTTCGAGCAATTGTTCCTGAGCCTTCTCCAGCGTATCCGTCGCCTCTTGGAATGACCGCGTACGATCGGACAAATTTCGATATTCTCCGCGGAGCCTGCGGTACCGCTTGGCGTATTCGATGAGCTCCGCTGCGCGGAGTTCGGTTGTCAGATGACGATGCCGCTGCGCACGAATCGACTCCAAGCGAAGCGGTTCGATGCGCTCTTGGATCTCGGACAGCCGGATCGCCAGTCCTTCCAAATGTGTATTTGCGGTCTCGAGACGTTTTTCCGCCTCGGTTTTCTTTTGCTTGTACTTGGTGATCCCGGTCGCCTCTTCAAAAAGCAGGCGCCGCTCTTCCTTGGAAGAAGCGAGAATCTCTTCGATGCGCCCCTGACCGATGATGGAATACCCTTCCTTCCCGATTCCCGTATCGGAGATCAGATCGCGGATATCCTTGAGCCGAACCGGTTTGTTGTTGATGGAGTACTCACCCTCTCCGGATCGATACAATCGTCTCGCGATGACGACCTCGGAATAATCGATCGGAAAGATCCTCTCCGCATTGTCAAAAATCAGCCGCACTTCGGCAAAACCCAGTGATTTTCTTTGCTTGGTTCCGCTGAAAATCACGTCTTCCATCTTGGAACCGCGAAGCGATTTGGCGCGTTGCTCTCCCAGCACCCACCGAACCGCATCCGTGATGTTGCTCTTTCCACTGCCATTCGGGCCGACCACGCAAGTGATTCCCCCATGCAGATCGATTTGCGTCTTATCTGCAAAGGACTTGAATCCCTTTAGTTCAACCCTCTTGAGATACATCCGATTTACTCCTGATCCGTTCGAGCGCTTGGCGTGCCGCCTCCTGCTCGGATTGTTTTTTTGTTTTCCCTTTGCCTTCCCCGTAGGAAATACCGCCGATCAACACCGCCGAGTGGAAGATTTTATCGTGATCCTTTCCGCTCGAGCCGAGTAGTTGATAGGCAATCGTGACATCGGGTGTTTTTTGCACATGCTCTTGCAGGGTCGACTTATAGTCCGTGATCAATCCCCCGCGGACTGATTTTTGCAGGAAGTCGGAAAGCTGGTTCAGCACGAAAGTCCGCGCCGCATCCATTCCCCCATCGAGAAAGATCGCGGCAGTCAACGCCTCAAAGAGATCCGCCAAATTGGATGGCCGCGCGCGCCCCTGGGTGAGCACCTCTCCCTTGTTCATCCGAAGATACGAGGCGACGTTGAGACGCGTCATCGC
>JAUMWO010000040.1 GCA_030529605.1 Bacillota bacterium
CGATGATCATGACGGTGTTATAAAATTTTAAGGGAAGCGCGATCGCAATCACCCACAATGTGTAAACAGCAGCTTTTGCGGCTTCCGGTTCCATGTTGTAAAATGTGTGGACGATCCAACCGGCCGATGCAAAGATGGCAACGGCTGTCACCACTCCGGACAAGGTGTTGATCGCCAACAATTTTTTGTTGTAATCCAATGCCCTCTCGCGTTCGCCCGCGCCGAGCTGATTGCCGAGCATGGTCGCCGAAGCGTTTCCGATGCCGAAGGAGAGCACTTGAAAGAGCGACATGACGACATTCGCGACAAAATACGCCGCGACCGCTTCGGTAGAGGACCAGGAAATGATCACCGAAATTGCGGTCATCCCGAGACTCCAAAACCCTTCGTTCAACAAGACCGGCAGCGCGCGACGCATTACGTCCCGCGTAAGCTCCTTCGGAATCTTGCGAAGCTCGTTCCACCCGAATAGGACAAATGGGATATGGCGTTTCGTCCAATAAAGGAGCAAGAATAGTTCCACCGCTTTGGAGATCAGCGTCGCATAAGCGGCGCCGACAATCCCGAGTCTCGGCAGACCGAAATGCCCGAAGATCAAGCCGTAATTGAGCACCGTGTTGATCAGAATCGAGAGGATGCTGCCGTACATCGCGATCTTGGGTTTGCCGACGCTACGCGAAGCGAAGGTGATCGGGAATCCGACCGCGTAGCCGAGGAAGGTCGGCGCGATGATCCGCAAATAGACCGTCCCCAGCTCGACGACATTGGGATCCGGAGTCAGAAGCGACATGATCGCCCGCGGCGCAAAAAAAGAAGCGACGAAGAAAGCCGAAGCGATGATCCCGGTGATGCGAAATCCGAGCGCGACGACATGTTTGATCTGCTGAATCTCCTGTTTGCCCCAAAATTGAGCGATAAAGATGCTCGTCCCCGAACATGTCCCGAAACTCAGCAGCACCAGAAGGAAGACGATCTGATTTGCCATCCCGGTCGCCGCGATGTAGTCCGTCCCCAAGTTCCCGATCATGATGTTGTCGACGATGCTGAACGACGAAGTGATCAGGTTTTGGAGCATAATCGGCAGAGAGATGGTGATGAGCGTGAGATAGAACTCTTTGTTGTTACGAATGCTTAGGCTGTTCATGTTCCCTCAAAAGAATGTGGACGACGGCGGATACGATCTCCGGGATGCTGCGATCCGCATCGATGATATGGGTGCAAATTTCCGTGTAGATCGGAGTACGAACTTCCAAGAGCCATTTGAGCGTCTCTTCGGGAGCGTTGTGCAGAAGCGGTCTTGCAGCGCGTTCTTGGGCATCCAGTCGTGCGAGGAGCTCCGGCAGCGAAGCCCTCAAGAAAAAGACATAGTCAAAGGTACCGAGCAGCCGACGATTGGCCTCCTGCATCGGGAGACCGCCTCCACAGGCGACGACGATGTGATTTTGGGACGCGATTTGCTCAAAAATCCGACTTTCGAGGTCCCGAAAGACCTGTTCTCCCTTTTTTTCAAAGATGTCGGAGACCGACAGTCCCGCGATGCGCTCGATCATCGCGTCGGTTTCCAACAACCGGTATCCGCCGAGATGATCCGCCAGAGCCGCGGCGACCGACGACTTTCCGCAGAGCATCATGCCGATGAATGCGATCCTCATCGATTCACCTCGACCGCAGCCTGCAACATCGCGCGCAACATCGAAATCGCGACCTTGTTGTGACCGCCCTCCGGAATGATAACGTCGGCGTATTTCTTGCTCGGTTCGACAAACTCGTCATGCGCCGGCTTCACGCG
This sequence comes from Bacillota bacterium, assembly GCA_030529605.1. Lineage (GTDB taxonomy): Bacteria > Bacillota > Clostridia > Peptostreptococcales > Acidaminobacteraceae > JAUMWO01. The sequence continues at coordinate 1,790 of JAUMWO010000040.1, forward strand.
CGTCAAATACTGGTGCACCACAGAATCCAAGGTTCGACCTCGTTCTTTGATGTCGCGCATAATGCGTCTGAGTACGCGCACATCCGGGTCCGTGTCGACAAAAATCCGGATGTCCATCATCTCACGCAAGGTCTTATCCTCCAGTACCATGATCCCCTCGACGAGAAGGATCGGTTTTGGCTCGACGGTGACGGTGCGCTCCGTTCGATCATAAATCGAAAAATCGTAAATCGGTTTTTGAATCGACCGTCCTGCCACCAACTCTTTCAAATGATGAACCAGCAACGCATTGTCGAAGGCAAACGGATGGTCGTAGTCGACCTGCAATTTCTCCTCCCAGCTGAGATGAGGTTGTGCGCGATAATAGGAATCTTGCTCGATCACTGCGATATCGTCGCTGGAGACGGCGTCGCGGATTGCACGCGCAACGGTCGTCTTTCCCGAACCGGTTCCTCCCGTTACGCCGATGACGATCGGTTTCATTCATCCTCCTATGCTTGTCTGCGAATCAAATACCCCGGTTTGAGTTCCTCCGGCACTCGCATGCGCACCTTCATCCGCGCATGCGGTGCGACGTCGATCGCATTTCCGGATGCATCCTCCATCGCTTCGAGCACAAATCGCGTTTCAAAATAGGACGGACCGATGATTTCCAGCTCCTGCCCGAGCTTGAAATGATTGCGCTGCTCGACGAGCGCGGTCTTTGTCTCCGGGTCATACGAGAGAACAATCCCGACAAAGTCGTAGTTCCGCACGTAGGAAGCATCCTTGTAAAGTTGACCGTCCGCCCCCGGTTTCCCGTCGTAGAATCCCGTCGTGTACTCGCGATGGCTTGTTTTTTCCAGTTCCTGCATCCATGCCGGATCCGTGACAAAATTCTCCGGATCGGCCATGAACCGATCGATCGCCTCGCGGTAAACGCGGACCACGGAAGCGACATAATAAATCGTCTTCATCCGCCCCTCGATCTTAAGCGAATGCAATCCGCTGCGAATCAGCTCCGGAATCCGATCGATCATACAGAGATCCTTGGAATTGAAGATGAAGGTGCCGGCTTCGTTCTCTTCGATCGGGAAATACTCTCCCGGTCTCCCCTTCTCGACGAGATGATACGACCATCGGCAAGGCTGGGCGCAGTCGCCGCGGTTGGAATCCCTGCCGGTCATGTAATTGCTGAGCAGGCAGCGCCCCGAATACGAGATGCACATCGCTCCATGCACAAAGGCTTCGAATTCCAAGCTCGGCGGTGTGTCGCGCCGAATCTGGACGATCTCGTCAAAGGAGAGCTCGCGCGCGAGCACGATGCGCTTAACGCCATTTTGGTGCCAAAACTTCGCCGAACCCGAATTGGTGTTGTTCGCCTGCGTGCTGAGATGGATCTCCATATGGGGCAGATGTTCCCGAACGAGCATCAAGGTGCCCGGATCGGCCAAAATCACGGCATCGAGATCCAAGGTGGCGAGCTGCTTGAGATACTCCGGCAAGTAACTGAGATCGTCATTGTGCGGAATCATATTGAGGGTCAGATAGACGCGCTTCCCTCGATCATGCGCATATTGTAGCCCCTCGCGAATCTCTTCGATCGTAAAGTTCTTGGCGGACGCGCGAAGCCCAAACACTTCGCCGCCGATGTATACGGCATCCGCACCATAATCGATCGCGTAACGCAGCCGCTCGAGATCTCCCGCCGGCGCGAGGAGCTCGACCGGCTCGAGCGCGGAATAATCGTTTTGTTTCATGTTGCTAATCCTTTCTATCGCGACGCTCGGAGACGCTTAGGCCGTCTTCGATGTCATACCAAGTCGTCGCAAAATGTTCATGGTGTTCCAGATAATTGCGAAATTCTTCAAGGCGCTTACGGATCGTCTTGTAACGCTTGTCGTCGGGCTTTGCGCGAAACCATACATTGTCGCAGAGAATCACGCCCCGTTCGGAAAGCAAACGCTCCGCTCCTTGGAAATATCGAAGGTATTGCGCCTTTGCCGCATCGATAAAAATCAGATCATAGCGTTTCGGCGCGGTACTTCCCGAGTTATCCGCAGAAGCGCGTTCGAGCCATTCGACCGCGTCGCTCTCGACGACTTCGATCTGCGTCCGATAGACGCTGGAAGCGATATGGGCACGCGACGCCTCGATCATGTTAGGATTCTTTTCGATGGTCGTGATCCGGGGCGTCGTGTATTTTGCCATCTCCTCCGCCATCGCGAGAGCGGAATAGCCGATCGCCGTCCCCAGTTCGAGAATGCGCGCGGGGCGTTGCTGACGGATCATCGTCAACACGAGTTCGAGCGTCTCCGGACGCACGATCGGGATGCGGTGTTCCTGTGCGTATGCTTCCAACGCGCCGCGCATCTCGGTGAAGGACGCTCGCACTACGCCTGCGCCCCCGCGGCCGGGACTTCGGTAAAGATGACCAGAATCATCGGTCCGCGCTTCGTCTTTTGGTAGAGGAGTTGTGAGAGGCTCTCTTTGATCGCGGTTCGCAGTTGCGCCGCGTCCTTGCTGCCGCGGGCATGGTATTTTTGGATCTCTTCTCCTACGACACCGCGTGCGGATTCCATCAATTCTTCCGACTCTTTGACATAGACAAAGCCACGCGAGAGCAGGAACGGATCGCTGATGATCTCTCCATTGTCCTTGCGCATCGCCGCCGTCACGATGATGATGCCGTCTTCGGACAGATTCTTTCGCTCGCGGAGCACGGCGGAACCGACGTCGCCGATGCCCAGTCCGTCGATAAAGACGCGGCCAGCTTGCACCGGTGGCGCGAGGACAGCGGAGTTTTCGGTCAGTTCAAGAACGGAGCCGTTGCGAAGCAGGAAGATGTCCGAATGGCTCATACCCATGCCGATCGCAAGCTCCCGATGGCAATTGAGATGCATGTACTCCCCGTGAACCGGGATAAAGAACTTGGGCTTGGTCAGACTGAGCATCATCTTGAGCTCTTCTCGCTTTGCGTGACCGGAAACATGCACCTCTTCCAGCTTATCGTAGATCACTTTCGCACCTTTTTGAATCAATTGGTTGATGATCCGGTAGACCGATTTTTCATTTCCCGGGATCGGAGAGGACGAAAGGATGACGACATCGCCTTCCTGGACTTCCAAATTGCGATGCTCCGAGAGTGCCATGCGCGTGAGCGCGCTCATCGGCTCCCCTTGCGAGCCCGTCGTCACAATCACCAGTTCATTGTCCGGATATCGTCCGATGTCCTTGATGTCGATCAGCATGCTCGACGGAATTTTGAGATACCCGAGCTCCATCGCGACATTGGTTACATTGACCATGCTGCGCCCGGAAAACGCGATCTTGCGCTCGTAAATCTGTGCCGCGTTGACGATCTGCTGAATCCGATGAACATTCGAGGCGAAGGACGCGATGATGATGCGCCCCTTGGTCTCGTTGCGGAAAATCTCCTCAAAGGTCTTTCCGACCAGGCTCTCGGACATCGTATACCCTTCATGCGTCGCATTGGTACTGTCGGAAAGCAAGGCGAGCACACCATCCTCGCCGAGTGACGCGAGTCGTCCCAACTGCATGGTTTCTCCGTCGATCGGGCTGTGGTCGATCTTGAAGTCTCCGGTTTGGATCACCGTGCCGACCGGAGATTTGATCGCAAACGCGACCGCGTCCGGCGTCGAGTGATTGACGCGAATCGCTTCGATGCGGAACGCGCCGACTTTCACCTTGTCTCCCGGAGCGATCGTCTTGGTCTTGGGCTCCATCCGATGCTCTTTGAGCTTGCTCTTGATCAGACCGAGCGTGAATTTTGTCGCATAAATCGGGACAGAAATCTCTCGAAGGAAATATGGAATCGCTCCGATGTGATCCTCGTGGCTATGCGTGACAAACAACGCGCGCACCTTATCGATGTTCTTCTTGAGATAGGAGATGTCCTGAATGATGATGTCGATTCCGAGGAGTTCGTTCTCCGGAAACGCCAAACCGCAGTCTACGACAATGATGTCATTTTCATATTCATAGACCGTCATATTTTTGTCGATTTCATGCAATCCGCCCAGAGGAATAATCCGAAGCGGGGAAGCACTGACTTTATCTTTTTGTTTCATTTTTTATCCAACTTTCTTTTTACTGAGGGTCTGACGGAAAACAAGACCTCGATTACTCAAGGTCTTGACATTTGGAACAGATCCCATAGAATTTGAGTTTATGATCGAGGATTTTAAAGCGATGATCGCTTTGAATGCGTTCTTCCAACTCATCGAGGAGATCCTCTTCAAACTCCGATACGGATCCGCACTGGGTGCAGATCAGATGATGATGGTTGTGTTGTCCTTCGTCCGTATACAGTTCATAGCGGATGCGCCCGTCTTCGATGTTGAGCGATGTGATGATGCCGAGTTCCTCGAGCAGCTGCGCGGTACGATAGACGGTGGCGAGTCCCATATCGGAATGGGTGACGCGGACGATTTCATAGATTTCTTCGGTACTGAGATGTGTGCCGGGGTGACTTTGGATCGCTTCGATGATCGCCAACCTCTGTGGCGTGAGCTTGTATCCGGCTTCTCTAAGTTTTTTCTTATAAGGGTCGAGGCTCACAATTCCTCCTATTCTTCGGATTCCTCCAGCAGTTCGTTGTACGCTTCCATTACGGCATCCAGTTCTTCCTGCGATTCGACCGACTCAAAGATATACTCCTCGCCGTCTTCGGTCACTTTGAAGATCACGACCTCATCCTCACTGGTTTCCTCCATCAGAATCGCATACTCCTGTTCGTCGACATAGAGATTTGCAATGATATGAAACACCACGGGATTTCCATTTTCGTCATTGAGTACAATTCGGTCCTGATCCGGTTCCACTACCTGAAATAATTCGTCCATTTTCACTCCTTTTCAGCGCCTGAGATAATCTTCCAAAATCAAGCTCGCTGCAATTTGATCGATATATTTTTTATGATCTCTTTTTGAGATCTCCTGTTCCCACAACAATTCCCTCGCATCTTGGGTCGAGTACCTTTCGTCCCACAAGATGATTTCCGGGCGCAGCGCGGTGCGTGTCGTAAATCGCAATTTCTTTGCCAGTTGTGCGGCAAAGGAGCGCGCTTTTTCGGACATCGGCGTCTCCTCGTCCTCGTCCGAAAGCGGCAGCCCGATCAACACGGTACCGACCTGGAACCGCTCGATGAGATCGACGACATATCCGAGATCTTCCTTTTGATTCCTTCTCCAATAGGTCTCGTGCGCTTGCGGAATGATCTGAAGCGGATCCGTCATCGCAACGCCGATGGTCTTTGTCCCGAGATCCAATGCCATAATTCGCATCAATACACCTTAATACAAAACTCCGGACAGGCGACCGAACAATAGCCGCAGGTCACGCAACGGCTGTGATCCACCACCGCTCTGCCGTCGACAAGCGACAATGCCTCGAAATTGCATCGGGAAATGCAATTGCCGCAACCGATGCACCAATCCGCGATGTGGAGCTTCTTTTCACGAAACGGCGGCAACTCCGCCGATACATCGCCCTTTCGATTTACAAACTCGGTGTTGTAATCGACCTCGGCATTTGAGCTCATGCCGATCGCAAACCCGTCGAGTTGAGGGAGCGATAGGGCGTAGCGGAAACTCGCATCCGCATTTTTGAGGAGATTTCCCCCGCCGAACACCTTCATACCGTAGATCCAACACGCTCGCTTTTGCGCGCTCTTCTCCGACCGAAAGGCATCGATCGCACCGAGCATCTCTTCTTTTTTGCCATCTTGGATGCCGAGCCCGGCGAGATTGATGATCGGATGAACGGCGTCGAAATAAGCCGCATATCGCGTCGCCGCTCGCACTCCGGCGATAAAATGCGTGGAGAGCCCGATGTGTCGGATCACTCCCTGCTCTTTGAGCCGCATCAGCGCCTCCAGAGCTTCCCAATGCCCACGCACCGTATGCTCCGACTCCTGCTCATGCATCAAGAAAAAATCCAGATAGTCCGTTCCGATTTGTTCCAGCGCCCGATCGACGCTTGACATCAAAGTCTCGCGATCGTAAGCATAGGATTTGGAAGCCAGAGCGACCGCCTCACGCGGTACACCGGTGCCCAGCATCGCCTTGAGATGGGGATAATTTTCATAAAGTTCCGCCGTATCGAAACAATTGATGCCGCGTTCATACGCGTAAGCGAACAGGTCCCCGGCTCTCTCCGCTTCCCAGTTCTGCTGCAACGGCGAAACCGTCAATGTTCCAAAACAGAGGCGCGACAAGCGCGCCCCGGTTCGAGTCAATATCATCGGCGACCGAAGGTCTCGATGTAATGATTGATCAGTACTTCGAGGATGTCGTCACGCTCCAACTTTTTGATCAGATTGCGCGCATCCTTGTGCGTCGTGATATAGGTCGGATCGCCTGAAATCAGGTATCCGATCAGCTGATTTACCGAGTTATACCCCTTCTCCTCGAGGGCATTGTGCACAGAGAGCAGAATATCGCGCTTCTCTTCTGCCGTCAAGCCGTCCTCGATTTTGAACATCATCGTATGATTCATCTCAGACCTCCATTTCCTTATTACCGATACGATCGATTATTATATTATTATACTCTATTTTTGAGCGGTTAAACGCGCAAGCGCATCTTGAAATGCTCCCGACAACTTGGAAGCGTCTTTGGCGCTGGCCTGCGCCATATTCGGACGCCCGCCGCCGCCGCCGCCCGCCGCCGTCGCAATCTGCTTCGCGAGGTTTCCGGCATGAGCCCCTTGGTTTACCGCCGCTTCGTTGGCCATCACCAGAAGGTCGATGCGCTCTCCCTGCCCGCTCGCCAGAATGACCACGGAAGCCTCCGCTCCGAGTTTTGCCATCAACTGATCCCCAAGATTGCGAAGCCCTTTCGCGTCGATCCCGTCGAGCTTTTTGCAGATCACGCGGTATCCCCCGTGTTGCTCCGCAGAAGCCAGCAATTCACCGGAATTGGCTGCCGCAAGCTTACTCATCAACTGCTCTTGTTCGCGAAGCAATTGCTTTTGCTGCTGCATAATCGAATCCGCTTTATTCACCAGCTCATGTTCGTTTGACTTGAGGGTTTCGGCGAGACGACGGATCGTCTCTTCTTTGCTCTGCAACAAGCGGTAGACATTGGCACCGGTCGTTGCTTCGATGCGACGTACCCCCGCGGCGATACCGCCTTCGGAAAGTATCTTAAAGATCCCGACTTCCGCCGTGTTGGACAGGTGAGTGCCACCGCACAATTCGATGGAATCTCCCATCGTGACGACACGCGCGATCTCGCCATATTTTTCTCCAAAGAGCGCCATCGCACCTCGTCGGATCGCTTCATCGAGCGGCATCTCCTCCACTTGAACCGGAGAAGGCTGATAAATCCGGCGATTCACATCTTCTTCGATCGCGCGCAGGACATCCGCCGGGATCGCCTCATAATGCGAAAAGTCGAAGCGCAATCGCTCCGGCGTGACCAGAGAACCCGCCTGCGCGACATGGGTGCCGAGATGATCTCGAAGCGCCTTGTGCAACAGATGGGTCGCCGAGTGATTTCGTGCAGCCGACATCCGCGCTTCATAATCCACTTCCGCCGTGACGTTCTGACCCACGCGAAGCTCGCCGTTGATCTCACCGAGACGGTGCAAAATCACACCGCCCGGCGCTTTCACCGTGTCGAGCACCTTCGCTTCAAATCCTTCCGAACGCAGCACGCCGCGGTCACCTACCTGTCCGCCGCCCTCCGGGTAGAATGGAGTGCGCTCGAGAGCCACTTCCTCTCCGGAAGGCGAAACATAGGAGACGACCGAATCCATCCGAAGCTGATGGTATCCGTCAAATTTCGAAGCGTCGGCGACGACTTCCTGTTCTCCGGTGTCCCAACCCTCTTCCTTGCGCGCTTCACGCGCCTTGCGTTTTTGCTCCGCCATATGCGACTCGAAGGAGGCAACATCGCCTTTGAGCCCCCGCTCGGAAAGGAGTTCGAGCGTCAGTTCGATCGGAAATCCGTAGGTATCGTAAAGTGTAAAGAGTTTGTCTCCCGGCAAAACACCGCCGTCACATTGCTCGACATATTGTTCAAAAATATGCAGTCCCTGCTGAAGGGTTTGGTCGAATCGCTCCGCTTCCGCAGCCACAACGCGCTTGATGAAATCACGTTTTTCGACCAGTTCGGGGTATCCGTCGGCATAACTGTCGATCACGGTATCGACGAGGCCGACAAAATCCGCGGATCCGATCCCGAGTTTGGAAGCGTGGCGCGAAGCCCGTCGGAAGATCCGTCGCAAGACATATCCGCGTCCCTCATTGGATGGATTGACACCGTCGCCGATCAGGAATGTCACGGCCTTGACGTGATCGGTCACAATCTTGGAAGAAACCTCCCGTCGGTACGCGTCCGTCAATTCCTCCGGATGCGAGACCGCGACGACACGATCATAGATCCGCTTGATGACGTCGATGTCAAAGATGGAATCGACGCCTTGCAGGATGCAGGCGATTCGCTCCAGTCCCATTCCGGTATCGATGTTTTTGTTCGTGAGCGGCGTATAACTTCCGTCTTCTTCTCGATTGAACTGAGAGAACACATGGTTCCAAAATTCCAGATACCGATCGCAATCGCAGCCCGGCTTGCAATCCGGATTGCCGCAGCCATACTTCGGTCCACGGTCGATATGAATCTCGCTGCATGGTCCGCATGGGCCGACACCGATCTCCCAAAAGTTAGTATCCTTGCCGAGTCGAACGATGCGCTCCTCCGGTACGCCGATTGCGCGCCAAATCTCGAAGGCTTCGTCGTCGTCCTCGTAAATCGTCGGCCACAGAAGTTCAGGATCCATCTCCAACACATCGATCAAAAAACGCCAGCCCATCTCCAAGGACTCTTTTTTGAAGTAATCACCGAAGGAGAAATTGCCGAGCATCTCAAACATTGTCGCATGCCGCGAAGTCAGACCGACATTGTCGATGTCGACCGTGCGAAAGCATTTCTGACATGTCGCCATGCGCGAGTGCGGCGGCTTCTCAGCTCCCGTAAAGTAATTTTTAAGCGGCTGCATCCCTGCATTGACCAAGAGCAAGCTCTTGTCATTCATAGGGACAAGCGAGTAGGATCCTTTGACCAAATGATCCTCTCCCTGAAAAAAGTCTAAAAACGCCTTACGCAGCTCATTCAGCCCCAGCGATTTCATGTTTCCTCCATGTGAGATCCGATTTTCCCGGATGATTCGAAATATTCTAATGGAAGATTATAGCATAGCCGCGCACAGAAATCAAAATGCCGCGTGTACCGCGGCAAAGGAAAAATTTTAGAGAAAAACTTGAAAAATTTTGCAAAGAGTAGTATTCTTCCATAGGAAGATTTGCTTGTATAGCTCAGCAGGTAGAGCAGCGCATTCGTAATGCGCAGGTCATCAGTTCGAATCTGATTACAAGCTCCATGTCCCTCCGATCT
>JAUMWO010000041.1 GCA_030529605.1 Bacillota bacterium
GCACCTCGGGCGGGACATATCCAAAAATCTCCTGCGCCCGATGCAGGACGGCGAGAAGATCCTTACGGACGGTCTCGTCGTTCAGATAGGCATCGAGCCGCTCGAATTGCTCATCATTGAATCGATCGTTCATCAAATTCTTCCTCCCTGCTTCCCCGCCGCGTCATCCGCGCGTCGGAATCGTGGACGACGGGCTCGCTTACGTCAGACGCGATCGGCTCTGCCCCGCTTGCATCGGTCTCGTGTGTCCGGCCGGCAAACGCTGCCCTCTTGCGCTCGATCAACTCATCAAAGCGAGCCATATACTCCTCGAGGCTGTTGAAATTTGCGACACGCCGCTCATCGACCGAGCGCGAACCGCGATCACCGAGTAGGATCTTGCTCACAGCGCCGACCCCGCAAGCCAAAATCGAGTGGCTTTCCTCGATGATGCGGACGTTGTATCGATTCTCATGCCCGGGCAAGGCATAGCCGACATTGTGCAGACCGCCCTTGATGTTCATCTGCCGGTAAAGATAATACGGTCGATACCCGGCGCCCAACAAAATGGCTTCGGCGCGATCGAACATCTCTCCCTCTCCCTGGTCGGGCAACCATTCTAGTTTGGCGCCGCTTCCTCGTTTGCCCTTTCTCCCGGGTGGAGCGTCCGAGGCGCTTTGTTCCCTGTGATGCCGCACCAGATATTCATTGAGACGGGAACCTCGTTTCAATGCCAAGGCGTGCAGGGTGATGTTTTCCGGGCGAAGCGCGATCAATTCCCTCACGCCTCGCTCAAAACTCGTGACCGTCTCACCGGGTAGCCCGACGATCAGATCGGAATTGATGGTGGCAAATCCGACTCGGCGTGCGATCTCAAAGCTTTGCCTCCAGGCGTCTTGGGACAACACCCGATCTACGGTGATCTGCACAGCCGCGGAAAAGGATTGGGGATTGAGCGAGATGCGATCGACTCCAAAGGACTTCCAGATCCGCATCTTTCTTTCCGAGACGGTTTCGACTCGCCCCGCTTCGAATGTGAACTCGCGGATCGCTTCCTTTTGCCCGTACCGCTTCAAAATCCGGTTCAACTCGGCCATCAGAAGCTCCGTCAGCTCCACGTCGAGGACAGATGGCGTACCGCCCCCGATGTATAGGGTGTCGATGATCAAATCATGCTTTGCTGCGAGCGAAATCGCGGCGTCGGCTTCGATCAGCAACAAATCGAGATAAGGATGGAGAAGCTGCGATTTTTTGCCGAGCACCTCAACCGGAAACGAGCAATAAAGACAGCGAGACGGGCAAAATGGAATCGAAAGATAGAGACATGCTCGCCGTGCATCCTCCCGCAAAAAAGGAAGCGCAACACGAGCGATGTCGACCATCTGTTTGGCGATGTCGACATGCACACCATGCTGCGCGACTAAAGTTTGAACCGCCGCATCCGCGTCCAAAGAGTCGGCGAGCGCTCGGTGTGCGAGACGGATCGGGCGCACTCCTTTCAGATCGCCCCAGCGCGATGAAGCCGATGATTCGATCATGTGTGGCTGATGTGATCGAGGGCTTGACTGATGATCGCATGGACATGCGAGTCGTAGAGCGAGTAAAAGACGCGCTTTCCATCCTTGCGCGATCGCACGAGCCTCGCCTGTCTTAGAATCCGCAATTGATGCGAGACTGCCGACTGACTCATCTCGATCGCTTCCGCCAGATCGAGAACGGGGCGTTCTTCGGATGTCAGGGCGAGCAAAATCTGCAGGCGCGTGGGGTCACCGAGCACCTTATAAAAATCCGCCAATCGCATGATTTCATCGGATGACGGCATCTTTTCCAAAATCTCGTGAATCAGCTGCGAACGCAGCGTACAAGTTTCGCAAAGCATGCTCATTCGTTTTCTCCTTTGCCCGGGCGAATCGTGCGCGCCGCACAGTCCGGCTTGTTGCAATGTATCGGATTGTTTTCGCATTCGGCATCGGTACACCGTACCGGATCGATGTGGATCACCAGGTCGATTCCCATTTCTCTTTGGACTCTCTGTTCAAGTCGATCGATGACATCATGTGCTTGTACGAAACTTTGCGTCTCATCCATATCGACATGAACAGAGCATACGATCTGTCCGACTCCGTAATCATGCATTTTGCAGTGGTGGACATCGAGGATCCGGCTGTCGGATCTCAGAATGCCGATCATTTGCGCTACGGTCTCCGGGCTCGGTGCCGTTCCCATCAGATGATCGATCATCTCCCGGCCCATGCGGTATCCGGAATACATGATATACAAGGAGACGATGACCCCGGCGATCCCGTCGAGCGGAAGCAATGTAAACGGACCGAGCGCAATGCTGAGAACAATGGCCGCAGTGCCGAGCACATCGTTCATCGAATCCGCCGCTACGGCGAAATTGACCGGACTGTCAAATCGTTTGCCGACGTAGCGATTGAATTGAAACATCCATAGTTTGAGAAGCAAGGCGCCGATCATGATCGCCAGCCCCCAAACACTGAACTCCGGATTTGCCGGAGCGATGATTTTGCCGACGGAGCGTTTTAGCACTTCAAAGCCCACCAGAACGATGATGAACGCGATGATCAGGGAGGCGATATACTCAAAGCGCCCATGGCCGAAAGGATGGTTTTCGTCCGCTTCTTTGGAGCTGACCTTGGCGCTGAGCACAGCGACCAAAGAACTCGACACATCGGAGAAATTGTTGATCGCATCGCCGATGATGGCGATCGACTGGGTCAAAATCCCGATGACCAGCTTGGAAACAAACATCAGCGCATTGCAAAATATCCCGACAATTCCGGCGAGGAGCGTGTAGGATTCGCGGGCTCTCCGTTCCCCTCCCGCCTCACGAATAAAGATTCGAGCAAGCAAACGAAACATGGGCACCTATCCGAAAAAATAGACGAGAAGCACGAAGACCCCGAGCGCGATACGATAATATCCGAAGGGTTTGAAATCATGCTTCTTGATGAAATTCATCAGGAAACGGATGCAGAGCAGCGAAACGACAAATGCCGTCACCATCCCGATCGCCAAAAGGATCATTTCGCTTGACGTCGGAACGAGGTCGAGTTTCAAAAGTTTGATCGCACTTGCTCCAAACATGACGGGAATCGCCATGATAAAGGTGAACTCCGCCGCCACCTTGCGTGAGAGTCCGATCATCAATCCGCCGAGTATGGTCGCACCGGAACGGGAAGTCCCCGGAAACACGGCGGCGAGCAACTGAAACATGCCGATGATCAGGGCGTCACGGTACGAAATCTGCTCAAGGTGTTGCACCTTGGGCTTTTTCCCGGCATTGTAGTTCTCAATCACGAGAAAGAGCAATCCGAATACGATGAGAGCAATCGCGACGGAGACGTCGTTATAAAACAACGCTTCGATAATGTCGTCAAACAAGATACCGACGACGGCAGCCGGCACACAAGCGACAAAGATCTTGAACCAAAGATGCATCCGCTCGACAAATTTCCCTCGCACAAATGGCCAATAGTCGCGCAGGAAGTAAACGACGACGGCGAGTATCGCTCCGAGCTGGATCGCTACGAGGAAAAAGTCCCAAAACGGTTTGGATACCTGTAACGGGATCCACCTCTCCAGCAAAATGAGATGACCGGTGGAACTGATCGGAAGCCATTCCGTGATCCCTTCCACGATCCCATACAAAACCGCTTTGATCAATTCAAACATAGATGCTCCTAAGGATTTGTCAGCCCGAGTTCGGACGACAAATCATCAAAGAATTTGAAATTTTTGTACCCGAGGGACCGATACGGCAGATCGAAATACTGATAAAGATCTTGGTGATTCGGTCGAGGGAAGGAATACATGATCGACAACCCCTGCGATGAGTACACAAACGCAGTCTCCTGCGCGATCACATGGGCGGCTTCTCTCAGCTCCTCGTCCGATGGGGACGGAAGTCCCTCGACGGGATCTTGCTTCGCATTGTATTCGCGCATCGCCTCGTACAAGGCGTTCTCAAGCGCTTCGCCTTCGAGTCGAATCGCTTCGCGGTAGGAGTACTCCGTTCCCTCTTCGTCGAAGTAGACCGGGAGCATACGATATTTGTTCACCTCGTTCATCGACTGCGTTCGCCCTTGCCAATAGATGTCGACAGAAAACGCCCAAAATTTCCCAAACGGGCGCGGCGTAATTCCGATTTCGACACGTGCGCCTTTCGCTTCCTCCGCTGTCGGCAATAGGGAAGCAAAGTGAACATCGAAATTCGATTTGATCCAGGCGCTCAATCGTTCGCCGATCGGGGTTTGCATCACCCAGATATGATATGCCACGCCAGCATGTTCTCCGGCGATCGGCGGGAGTTCATTCGCAATATCGCGCGGGTTTCGCTCTTGCAGCAACTCATAGAGATAGTCGTTTTCGAAGATGGATCTGCTCGGATCGAAAAACGCTCGGTCGCAGACGAGAACGGGCTCTCCAACCGTCAAATCGATGTGTGCGAAATGATCGGTCGGATGAAGCATGACGCTCTCTTGACTGCGACGTTGCAGCGGAGAATCGGACAGATAAATCGCACTCATATCGGCCTCGATCAGAAAGAAATACTCCGAAGCCGCGGGATTGGAGAGAATGTCCTCATACGCCATCCGGTAATCGGAAAGCGCCATTCGAACCGCTCCTTCCACATCGTAGCCTTCCACAAAGAGGTCTTGGAGTCGAATCTGATCCCCGGTGTTGAGGTCAAAATTGAAAAAGAGATTGTATTCGTCGATCGTGACCGCCTGTCCCATGCCGGTCGGATAACTGTTGATGGAATACTGCACGGACAGGATGTTGTGCGCGTTGAAAAGAATGGAGCTCGCAAAATAGCCGGGCGCTTTCACCGGTTCGGGCGAGATCCGCTCGTGGTACTCGATCATCTCAAACGCTTGCTGTTTGAGAAAATAGTTGATTTTTGTCTCGACTCCTTTGTCGATCAGGCCGGAAATCTGTGGATAGGTCTGATACTCACGGATCGTTTCCCAGCGAAACTCGAGCGGGTTGACTGCCAGGAAATGACTTCGCTTAGCGGTTTTTGGACGTCGCAAGGGTTGGGCGTATTCGACATGCGGCCGACGCGTCGCGTAAATGTCGGGACGCTGCTCTGCCTGCGAGGAGGTCGGCTCAGTCCTTTGTTCCGTAGCCGGTTTCGTCGCAGGTTCGGTCGTGGTCGGATTGGTCGCAGGCGCATCCACCGAACGGCAACCGCTCGTTCCCAAGATCAGTCCGGATAGCAGAAACAGACCGCTGATAAGGGCTAGCAGTTTCTTCATTCTTTACCTTCTTTCAAACGAACATAGCCTGCGTCCTTGGCGACCTGCTGGCCGGAATCGGACAAAATCCATTGAAGAAGTCGGCGTGCCGGGTGGTGTTCGGGCGTGTCCTTGCGAAGCACCGCGTAGTAAGCCGTGCAATACGGATAGCTCTCGTTCGAAATCGTGACGGCATTCGGTTCGATGCCGTCAATCGCGAGGAGTTTGACATGCTCGTTTTTCCACATGTCAGTCGCATAGTAGTAGTACGAATAGCCGATCGCGTTTTCATTTCCGGAATCAAAGCTCGCCACTTTGTCGATCAGCATCCCCATCGTGCCGATTTCCAACTCCTTCGGCGGTTCCATCGGGGTCGCATCCTTCATGACGAGTTCGAGGAAGCCGGACTGGCTGCCGGAGTTGACCGGGCGTTGGAAGGCCCGGATTTCTCCGTTCGTGCCTCCCACCTCACTCCAGTCGGTGATGGCACCGGTATAAATGTCGATGATTTGGCGGCGCGTAAGCGAATCGACCGGATTGGTTCGATTGGTCAGGAAAACAAAGCCTTCACGCACGATCGGGACGATCTCAAGCTCGACGCCGGAGGATGCAGCGAGTTGCTGCTCTTCGACGGAAGGGTAGGTTACAAAGATAAGGTCGGCTTTTTTTTCGATGAGGTTGACATAGGCGGAATGGGTCTTATTGTGTTTGAGGTGGAGACGAATTTCTTCGACGGTCTTTCCTGTGAGAGTTGCCATAAACGCTTCGCTGAGCGGGATGGTCGCCGTGGAGCCGTCGATTTTCGGGTATTCTTCCAATGCAAAAGTCAGCGGCTGATTCGGATCATGCGCATCGTTCGTCGCATCCGGCGCATTGCCGGACAGTGAAGTGGACGGCGGGTTGCCGGAATTCGTGGTCTGCGAAACTGCGGCGGTCGTCGGATCGGCGGGCGAAACGCCGGTCGGAGCGATCGTCGGTTTTTGCTCAGATGCACAACCGAAAGACGCCAAAAGAATTGCAATTGCGAGCAAAGACGCTGCAATGTGTTTTCGGATCTTCATGGGAACCTCCTTAGCCTAGTTCAACGGTTTATTGACCTCATTATACCACATGGACTTCCAAGCGTTTGAGCCGCTTCCATTCCAAAATCATTACCAGAGCGGTGATGGCGGAGGCGACGATGTCCGAAAGAGGGAGCGCCCACCATACGCCGTTCAGCCCGATCATCGACGGCAGAATAAGCAGCAAAGGCAGCATGACGATCACCTGACGCAGCAGGGAAAGAAGCCCGGAGACGATCGCCTTTCCCGTCGCTTGGAAATAATTGGCGCTGAACACCTGAAACCCGACCAAAGGGAGAAACAGAAACACCAGTCTGGCGCCGGGGATCGCGACCTGCAAGAATTCCGGCTCCGAACTGAACAGCCCCAGGATGGTCTGCGGAAACAGCTGCACCGCCAGAAAAAAGAAGGTCGAAACCGCTGTGGCGATAAGCACCCCGTACTTTGTCGCCTCTCGAACACGCTTGTAGTTGGCCGCTCCGTAGTTGTAGCCGATGATCGGCTGGGAGCCTTGGTTGATGCCGAAAAGCGGCATGAGCGAAAACAGCGCGACGGCTTGGATCGCCGTCATCGCGGAGATGGCGATTTGACCTCCGGTCGCTTTGAGCGCATTGTTCATCGTCACGGTGATCAAGCTCGACGCAAGCTGCATGAGAAAAGGCGACATTCCGATGCTCACGATGCTGAGGATGGTATGAAAGCGCAGACGCAAGCTTTCTTTGGTCAGGCGAAGCACTCCCGGCCCACGCGTGAAATGGTAGATGATCCAAAGTGCGGAGAGAAACTGCGAAATCACGGTCGCGATCGCCGCGCCGCGAATGCCGAGTCCCAATCCGTAGATCAAGATCGGATCGAGCACGATGTTCGTGACTGCACCGAGCAGCTGGGTGTACATCGCGAGTTTGGGAAATCCTTCGCCGCGCACGACGGTGTTGAGACCGAAACCGATGCCCTGAAATATCGATCCGTAGAGAATGATGGTCAGATAATCGCGGGCGAATCCGATGGTCGTCTCATCCGCTCCGAATCGGTACAGCAGCGAATCGCGGAAGAGCAAGCCGATGATGGAGATCGCTCCCGGGATGAGGATCAGCAAGACGAATGCATTGCCGAGTACGGACTCCGCATCTTGCTGCCGTCCTTCGCCCAGTCGGATCGAAACGCGTGCGCCGGCTCCGATCCCGATCAGCATACCGAAGCCGAGAAGAATCTGCATCAACGGCATCGAGATCCCGATGCCGGTCATTTCGAGCGCTCCAAGCTGACCGACATAGATTCGGTCGACGATGTTGTATAATGCGGCGACCAGAACGCCGATCATCGCCGGCGTGGTGTATCGCAACAACAATTTTTTGATGTCCTGATTGGCGAGTTCGTCTCGATTGCGCATGGTTGCACCCATCAGTTGCGGAAAAAGGCTTCGAGCCCCGCGGTCCAGACCTGACTGCCGTCGGAGAGAACGAAGAACGCCTCCGCGCCTTCCTGTCCCTCGATCAACGCCTTCGCCTGTTCAAACGGCAGGATATAGGCCGCAGTCGACAGAGCATCCGCTCGACCGGAATCATCGGTCAAAATTGTGACGGAGCGATAATGGTTGGCCGGCATATGTGTCGCCGGATCGATGATGTGGTGATATTTCACGCCGTCGACCGTGAAATACCGCTGATAATCTCCGCTCGTCACCATCGACTGCCCGACCAGATTGAGGCTCTTCAGCACGGCGGGCTCGGCGTCCGGATCCGGGTTCTGAATCCCGACGCTCCAAGGAAGCAGTTTTTGCGGGTCCTTGAATCCGATCGCGCGAATGTTGCCCCCGACACCGATCAACAAAGGCATACCGGGGTATTTGCGTTCGATCGACCGCGCGACCTGCTCGACGGCGTATCCTTTGGCGATTGCGCCGACGTCGAGCCGCACATCGGGATCGGTGATCTGTACGGTCGAGCTTGCGACATCGATGCGCACTGTGCTCGGATCGGTGTGATGCGAGGCGGCGATCAGATCGTCCGGAAGCGGGATCTTCGCCGAATCCGGGTTGTCGACCGCGAATTCGCGCGCATCATGCCATTGTCTCAACACCGCTCCATAAGCGTAATTCACGACACCGTCCGTCTCCCGGTACATCCGCTCGCAAAAGGCGAGAAGCTCGATGATGCGCGAATCGACGACGAGCGGATCTCCCCCCGCATGATCGTTGAGTGTCTTGAGGTTGACGAGCCCCTCGTAGTCATGGTAGATGTCGAACAATTGATGATAGATGCGCAGTTCGGCACGCAGATCGCTCACGACCTGCTCGAATGCTTCCTTCGTCGGCGCGTAACCGACGACCTGAGTCACCGTATCGAAGAGCTCCAGAAATTCCCCGCTGAAGCGGGTCAAAGGAAGCTCTGCAGAGCAGCCGCCCGACAGAAGCGTCAGCAAGCTTATAATCAGTAGGATCCCGATGATTCGGCGGTTTTTTTGCATCGCATTTTCCTCATTTCTGAATTCTTTTCATTCTGAATTCATTCCATCGCAAATCAATAAAATGGAAAAGCGAGACCAAGCGGTCTCGCTTCGGCTTTGCCGATTATTTTTGGTATTCGTACGCTTTGACCAGCGTTTCGATCAGCGGTTTCACTTTGATGGAGACCGTCGTGTTGAGATCGTCGCCCGCCGGCGCACCGGTTTCTGAAAGAGCCGTACCCTTCACTTCCTCGACCGTCTTTCCGGAGACGTAGTAAGCAAATGCCAACGCTTGCTCATTCCACTCTTTCCCGAGCTTGGAAGCTTGCTTCATGCCGTAGGCATCGCCGAGTTCCAGCTTGGTTGCTACCGTAGCTTGGAGATCCGAAGTGATCTTTCCGGTTGTATCGAAGTTGACCTTCGCTTGCGTCGAATCGATGATCGCGCTCGTCACCGTCTCACCTTGGAACGAAGCCAAGACATAGAAGGAATACGCTTGTACGAGACCTTCTTTTTCAGCCGTTGCGTCAGCCGACTTATCGATCGTCGTCTTGGTACCGATTCCGAGTTTGTCACCGGCCTTCGCACCGAGCACCGTCGCGTTCTTCACAGCTTTTTCAATCGCGTCGACGAAGCCGCCGATCTTGATCGTCACGCTCGAAGCGAGGTCGGCATCCGTCGGAACGCCCTTGTCGTCGACCGCGATTCCTTTGACTTCTTCTACGGTCTTACCGACGACATAATCCGCGAGCGCTTGCGCCTCTTGGTACCACTCTTTGCCGATCGAAGAAGCCTGCTTCATTCCATAGGCATCGCCGAGATCCGTTTTGGATCCGAACACCATGTCCTTTGCCGTGACTACTTTACCGGCTTTGTCAAAATTGACCTTGGTTTGCACCGCATCGATGACGCATTCGAGGATTCGACCTTCGGCATCGACCAACACGCCGACCACGATCGAATCGGCCTGAGCCAGACCGTCGTTCTCACCGGCATCTTTGGACTTGGAAACGCTTGTGACCACAGCGAGTCCTGTCTTAACATCCCCTGCTGCCGGAGCGGCAGTGGTCATTTCACCTGCAGTAGTCATTTCCGCGCCGTTCGTCGACGTTTCACCCGCAGTTGTCGGTTGTGTGCCTCCACAGCTTGTCAAAGCCAACACCATGACAAGTGCAAGAAGCAAAACAAACAGTTTTTTCATAGTTCCCCCATATTGGTTTTATCGATTAAACCCGAGCTTTTGAAGCGCAGGAAGAATCCATTTCATCAGCACGGCGGTCGCGATGCCGGCTAGGATGCCTGAAACAATCAGAGTTGGCAGATACGCCCAGAATACAAATTTTGTATAGAGAAATGCCACGACGATCAGTTGTCCCAAATTGTGCGTCACCGCGCCCGCAATACTGAGAATCAGATGCGAAGCGCGTTTTTTGGTTAAAATAACCAGAGCGACGATGATTGTAACAGAGAGCATTCCGCCTGTCAAGCTGAGCAGAGCCGCGACCGGTCCGCGAAACAGCAAGACAAAGAGCGACTTGATTCCGGCGACCGCGTAAGCGTTTGCGCCTCCGACAAAAAATAGGACATACATCACGACGATATTGGACAATCCGAGCTTCACACCGGGTACCGCCGAGAAGATCGGCGGGAAGGAGCTTTCGATCATCGCCAGGACGATCGCTCCTGCCGCCAGCATCGCAGTGAGCACAGTTTTTCTAAGCCATTGGTTGCGCATGAGACTCCTATTTCGATAACATATCGTCCTCCGGATCTCCTTCCAAAGGAACGATCCGGACGATCACCTGATTCGGCAGGCATGCCGCGCTCTGCCCCGGACGTCGGAGCCTCCCCGCGTGGACACAGACTTGATCGGGGCAATCGGAGTGCGTAAAGGAGATCTCCCCTTCTGCATGAACGGTGAGTTCCACCTGCTCGCGCGAAGGAACACGAAACACTTCCTGCTCCCCTCCCGTCAAGACGACGGTTCGCACCAGTTCTTCCCCGACATACACCTCCGCGACGGCGGCGGATTTGGAAGTCGTCAGATGATGAATCGCGTAGCCGACAGCGCTGAGAAGCAACAGCCCCGCGATGATCCAGACATCGATTCGTTTGGTGATCTTCATACGAGCCACCGTTCCGCAAATCCGCAGAGCATGACGAGCGCGATCGCAACCGTCATCAACCCGATGTAAAGTCGAATCGCCGCCGGAAATGTCTTGTTCTTGGACGGCGCATCGCAAAAGCGATCCATCTCCCGACGGGCTTTCGGCAACGCGAACAGGATCAGTCCATATGGCCAAGGGATGGTGCCCGAAACCACAGCGACGATCGCCATGACAAACACCCCATAATATAATCGGCGCCACAGCTTGAGTGCGCGATC
>JAUMWO010000042.1:0-10255 GCA_030529605.1 Bacillota bacterium
TATCAATTCATCGATGGCGCCTATGTGGTCATCGATGGACTCGACAAAGAACGGATGCACGACATCGCCAATCAAATTTCATAATGTTCCAGCCCGCCTGAAGATTTCCCAGGCGGGCTTTTCATATGGTATACTGATCAGGAAGAGAGGTTGTATGCGCATACTGATCTATGGAGCCGGAGTCATTGGGTCGCTCTATGCAGTGCGTTTCAGTCTCGTCGGACACGAGGTATCCGTCTACGCGAGAGGAAAGCGACTGCAGGAGCTGTCGTCGCGCGGTCTGCTGTATCGCTCTGAAGATGGCAATGTTCTGTCTGCTTCGGTTTCGATTGTTTCTGTTTTAGACGACGACGATCTCTATGATTTTGTGTTTCTTACTGTGCGCGGAGATCAAGTGATTTCAGCGCTGACAAGCTTGAATGCCAATAAAAGTCCTGTGATTGTAACGATGGCGAATACGGCAGGTGCGTATTCCGTGTGGGAAGCGGTGTGCGGTCCTCGGATTTTACCGGCGTTTCCCGGGGCGGGCGGTTCCATCGACGACGGTGTTTTGGATGCCGCACTCACGCCGCCTTTGATACAGCCGACGACCTATGGCGCCCTACGCAGTGAAATGAAGCCGGCGGAACGAAGACTTGGCGATTTGTTTCGCTCTGCAGGCATCCCCTCGTCGCGATGCCGCAACATGCAAAACTGGCAGATTTCTCATCTCGGCTTGGTCGTTCCTTTGGCGGAGGCGTATTATCTCACATCGGATCCCAAGGAAGTACATCGTGATCGGGAGCGGATGTACGAGACGGCAAAAACTTTGCGTTCCAATTTTAATATCCTTGCACGGCGCGGCGTGTTGGTGCCCAAACGTTTTCATTTCATTCGCTTTTTACCGCTCCGCTTGCTTCGGTTTTTGCTGACCAAATTGTATGCTTCCGCATTCGCGGAAACATTTATGTATCGACATTCGATCAACGCGCCGGACGAAATGAGGCGCCTCAGAGAGCAATGGAATCACTACATCGAATCATAAAGGGAGGGAACTATGTTGTACTGTGAATCATGTCGTTTGTACCTCAGGACGGATGAGTCTCCTCGGCGCTGTGATTGTGGGGGCAATCTGCGCGAGGCGAAACCGGATGACATCGTCGATCTGGTCGTGGCGGACTCGATGGAAAAGGTGCTTATCGAAGGAGTTTTGAACGACGCAAGAATTCCGTATCAAACAATCGAACTCAGCGGTCTGACGCCGATTTTCGGCGAGACGGCGATCGGTACGAGATTCTCGATTCGTGTTGCGGTTCGGGATTATGATGCGGCGTTCGAACAAATCGAACGTTCTCCGATTTCCGATCAAGTCGTCGAACCGGATCACAAAATCCAGCTGACCCCGGAGCAATACCGAGTGACTCAGGAAAACGGCACCGAGCGTCCGTTTACCGGCGAGTATTGGGATCATTTTGAAAAGGGGATCTACGTCGATGTTGTGAGCGGGGAGCCGCTGTTTCTTTCGACGCGAAAGTTCGATGCGGGTTGCGGATGGCCAAGCTTCACAAGACCGATTTCCGAATCCGCGGTGGTTGAGCTGGAAGATACATCGCATGGGATGATTCGGACCGAGGTACGCAGCCGGGAAGCCGATTCGCATCTCGGACATGTTTTTCGAGACGGACCGCGCGAGGAAGGTGGTTTACGGTACTGCATCAACAGCGCCGCCTTGCGCTTTGTTCCGCTGAACCGGATGGAGGCGGAAGGCTATGGCGAGTGGGTCGACGCGGTACGCAGAGGGCAGGCTTAACGGCGACGATTCAAAGGGAGAGGCACTCCACGCCCGCGGTTTTTATAGTATAATGGGCAAGTGGAGGAAATATGCATATAGTAATCGTCGGCAACGGCAAGGTCGGTCACACTCTGTCCGGCATGCTGTCGTCGGAAGGACATGATGTCGTGATCATCGACTCCGATCCGGAGAGCTTCCGAAGCATCGAGGCGGATCACGATGTCCAATATATCGAAGGGAGCGGGGCGAACTATTCCGTACTCGAAAGTGCCGGGGTGGCGAAGTCGGATCTCGTGATCGCCGTCACCAATGCGGACGAGCTCAACATCCTGACTTGTCTGATTGCTCGTAAACTCGGTGCAGAAAGCACGATTGCCCGGATCCGTGACCCGGAACTTGCATCGCAGCTTCATCATATCAAGCAGGAACTCGGACTTACCATGAGCATCAACCCTGAGTTCGAGGCGGCAAACGAAATCACTCGTATCTTACACAATCCTTCTGTGCTCAAAATCGACAGTTTTGCAGCCGGCAAGGTCGAGATGGTCGAACTCAAGATTTCGGAGACCTCGCCGATCGCCGGGAAACGGATTCAAGATTTCCGCATCTTCGGACTGCAGCATTTTGTTATCTGCGCGGTCGAACGCGAGGGAGAGGTTTACATTCCGAATGGTTCTTTTGTCATTCAAAAGAACGACAAGATTTTTGTTTCGGTCGAGACGACCAACCTAAGTACTTTGCTCAATGGATTTGGAATGCCGAAGCGACAGATCAAGGATGTCGTCATCGTCGGTGGCGGGCGCATCAGTTATTACCTGGCGCGCAGACTGTTGCAAAACAATATGACGGTTCGGATCATCGAGAAGAGCGAAGAGCGCTGCAAATTCTTGAAGTCCGAGCTCGAGAAGGCCATCGTGATTCACGGCGACGGATCTTCTGAAATATTGCTCCAAAACGAGGACATCCGCGGTGCGGATGCCTTTGTTGCGCTTACCAACATCGACGAAGAGAATTTGGTCATGTCTCTCTATGCGCTTTACAAAGGGGCTTCCAAGGTGATCACGAAAGTCAATCGCCTCAACTATCTGGAAGCCTTCGCTCACACGGACATCGATACGGTCATCAGTCCGAAAATGCTCACTTCCGAACAAATTGTCAAATATGTCCGTGCGATGAGCAATACCGCGGGCAGTGCCGTCCGCGCATTGTATAAACTTTCCGGCGATCGCGTCGAAGCGCTGGAGTTTGAGGTGGATAGTCAGACCAAGCACAGAAAACTCCCGCTGAGCAAGGTGCCGTTCAAAAACGGGGTGCTGCTGGCTTGCATTTCGCGTCGCAACAAAGTGATCATCCCGCGCGGCGATGATTTCATCCAAGTAGGAGATGTTGTAGTGTTGGTCACAAAAGACCATTTTGTATCTTCACTCAACGAGATATTCGAATCATGAATTTCCGATTTATCGCTACCACTCTAGGGAAAACGGTATTGATCACGGCGGTCTTTCTCTTTGCTCCGTTGGTCGTCGCTTTGATCTACGGAGAAGATGCTTGGAAAGGCTACCTGGTTGCGATCGCATCGAGCGGTTTGACGGGGGCTCTTTTGACGCGTTTCGAGGACAAGGAACAAAAAGGTGGAATCCGTGACGGTTTCGTGATCGTGAGCTTTTGTTGGGTCTTGATTTCGGTGTTCGGAGCGCTTCCTTTTGTCGTGAACGGGTCGATCCCATCCTTCATCGATGCTTTTTTTGAGACGGTTTCCGGTTTTACGACGACAGGAGCAAGCATCGTCACCGATTTTTCGTTGTTGAGCAAGGCTGATCTCTTCTGGCGCAGTCTGACCCATTGGCTCGGCGGCATGGGGGTGCTGGTGCTTTTGCTGGTCTTTCACCGAGGTAACCGCGGCTCGTTGCATCTGCTTCGTGCTGAGGCTCCGGGACCCACGGTTTCCAAGCTCGTCCCCAAACTTGGAGACACCGCCCGAACACTTTACGGGATCTATTTGACGCTGACCGCGGGGATGGTGCTGGTGCTCGTGCTCCTGGGAGCACCGCTCTTTGACGCATTGGTTCTGACCTTCGGTACGGCGGGCACGGGCGGCTTTGCGATGACGGCTGCAAGTCTCGCCGATTACTCCGTTGCGATTCAGTGGGTCGTCGGGATCTGCATGATCTTATTCGGAATCAATTTTTCCGTCTATTATCTCATCATGACGCGCCGTCTGCGTGAGGTCTTCCGGCACGAAGAAACCAAAGTTTATCTTGCGATTGTCGTCGCGACTGTCGCGCTGATTACTTGGAATATCTACGGCATGTATGAGCAGCTCGGCACCGCACTCAAGGACGCAGTGTTCCAAGTGGCTTCGGTCGTCTCCACGACCGGATTTGCAACCGCCGATTTCAATCTATGGCCGACTTTTTCCAAGATGATCTTGGTGACTCTCATGCTGATGGGGGCAAGTGCAGGATCCACCGCGGGCGGTCTCAAAGTCGCGCGTGTGATGATCCTCTTTCAATCGGTTCGCAATCGAATCATCGAACTCGTGCGCCCCAACCTCGTCACCGTTGTCAAATTTGAAGGGAAGCGAGCGAGCGACGAGCAAGTGCGCGGTGTGGGCAATTATCTGACCGTCTATGTGTCGGCGATGATCGCGTCGATGATTTTGCTGGCACTCGAAGGATTTGACTTCGAGACGACAACGACTGCCGTGATCGCCTGCTTCAACAACATCGGGCCGGGACTCGGTTTGGTGGGGCCAGCCGGAGGATACGCGATGTTCGGTGACTTCGGCAAGTTGCTGCTGTCCTTCAATATGCTGTTCGGTCGCCTCGAGATTTACCCTCTGCTGATCGCCTTCACATACCGAGGTTGGAGGCGCTGACCGAAACAAAGGTCGACAGAAACGATTTTAAATGAACATGTTCAATCTTGGGTTGACTCGCCGATCGGCAGAGGATACCATAAGGATGAACATGTTCATTTTATTTTGGGAGGAAGCATGAAACGGAAAGACGAAGGCCTGCGCGCGAGATTGTTGGTGCTCGCTCAGGAGATCGCGGATCGCGAGGGAGTCGGAGCGATCAATATTCGAACGCTCGCCGAACGCGCCGGAATTGCGACCGGGACGGTGTACAACTATTTCAGCAGCAAGGATGAAATACTGTTTGTATTGACGGAGGAATTTTGGCGTGATACCTTGCACCAACTCGATCGCGAGATCAAAGCTCACCGTTTCGTCGACCAGCTGGAGTCCGTCTTTCAAGAACTGAAAAATCGTTTGGAGACGGCATCCGGGACAATGAGCCGATTACGCAGCTTAGAGACGATCGGCCAGCGCCGTATGGCGGCGATGCAAGACGAACTCGAAGCGATTTTGGTTCGTCGCCTCCGAGAGGACGAGACGATTCGAGCGGATGTTTGGAGTCCGGATTTTACGATGGAGGCATACGCACGCTTCATGATGCGCAACATGGTCGTGTTGCTTCGAAGCCGCGAAGCGGATTTTGGATTCTTGCGCGAAATGGTACTTCGCACATTGTATTAGGAGGGGGTATGGCTCAAGCGATTGCAGAAACTGTATTTGATGTTGTTTATTTAAGCTTTACATTTGGGGTCGGATTGCGGATGATCCAAGGCCAGAAAAGTCGGCTGACGACTTTGGCAGGATGGATGGCGGTTTTGTTGTCTCTCGGTGATGCCTGTCATTTGATCCCGAGATGCTATGCGCTTTGGACGACCGGACTCGAAGCCAATGCCGCGCTGCTCGGAGGAGGCAAATGGATCACGTCGATCACCATGACGATTTTTTATGTGATTTTGTATCATGTTTGGAAGGAGCGCTATGGCGTCCGATGCCTTTGGCCATCGCATTGTCCTTCGGTTTTTATTTGCCGGTGGTACTCTGGAGCGACGCGGTTCCGCTCATCGGTGCCCTGATGATCCCGAAAACGCTGACCTATGTATGGGTCGTCGTGATGTGTTATCGGTTATACTGCGAAGACAGAAAAATAGCCCGCGCTTAGGCGTCGGGCTTCTTTTTTTTTGAGTCGAAGCATCTGCCGGATCACGAAGGCGGCTGATTTGGTAAAGGGGCCTTCGAGCTCGCGCCGAACTTCATGGAAGACCTGTCGAATCGGGATGCCTTGCGGGCACTTTTCTTCGCATTTTCCACAGTCGATGCAGTCGGTGGTAAAATGAGCCTTGCCGTCCGGTGTTTTGGCTCCGAGAAAGATCGCATGATCCATCTTGGCTGCCGTCTTGGAGAAAATCGCCGCATTGTTGAGATTCTTAAATGCCTGCGGGATATTGATTTTGGCGGGGCAGGGGATGCAATACGAGCAACCGGTGCAGCCGACTCGAAGCAGCGACGCGTATTCTTCCCGTACGCGGTCGATGATCGCGGTCTCCGGTGGTGTCAGCGAATGAGGAAGCGCGTCGGAAGCGACGCGACAATTCTCCTCGAGATGCTCCATCACATTCATCCCCGAAAGCACGACCGTCACAGCCGGATGATCCAGCACAAAACGAAGCGCCCATTCTGCCGGGGAACGGAGAATCGCAGATTCCTTATAGATTTTTTCGACGCTGGGCGGAAGGTGGGTTGTCAGTGTACCTCCGCGGAGCGGTTCCATAATGATGACGCCCATCCCTTTCTCGGCACAGTATTCGATCCCTTCGATGCCTGCTTGAAATTGGACGTCCAGGATGTTGTACTGCACCTGTGCGAAGTCAAAATCATATCCGTCCGCGATCTCATAAAAGTCCTGTTTTTTCCCGTGAAAGGAAAAGCCGATGGAGCGGACGCGCCTATTTTTTTTAAGCTGATCCAAAAAATCGATGACCCCGAGATCGAGCATTTTTTTCCAAGTTACACCATCCAAAGCGTGGAGCAGGTAATAATCGATGGTTTCGACACCGAGGCGGGAACATTGCTTTTCAAAGATTTCATCCATCTGCTTGCGGGAATGAATCAGCATCGTCGGCAGCTTGTCGGCGATGTACATCGGAGCGGTGACTCCTTCGCTTCGGAGTGTCCGAATCGCTTCACCGAGAAAGGTCTCGGACGCACCCAAGTGGTAGAAGTATGCCGTATCAAAGTAATTGATCCCGCGTTCCACCGCACGACGCACCAAAGCCGTGGCAGCTTCTTTGTCGATTGCCGCCGAATTGCGCCCGCCGAAGGAGGTCGGCAGCCTCATCATCCCGAAACCGAGCGCAGATAGGGAATCTCCGGTTCCGGGAATGCGGCGATAGCTCATCATGCTGCGTTCTCTTTGCGTTTCGCTGCGGTATGAAGCGCTGCAAGCAAAAGGAAGATGGCGATCGTGACGATGATGTGTCCGATTCCCGCCATTCCGGAGATGGCTGCGTGTAGGCCCCGCGAGAGAGGGATCGCTTTGACTTCAACGATTCCGCGAACTACCATCATGATCGCCGTGAGCGGAAGTCCGATGTGGTAGAGTCGACGAAACCAACGAAAGCGTTTGTCCGACTCGAACGAGAGGATCCCGCTGAACAGTCCGATCACGAGGAAAAGCACTCCCCCGAGCAGGAAGAGATGCGGGTGAACGGAACTCAATGTCGTGATTCCGTCGAACTTCGAGAATTTGGTAAACTCGCGGTAGAAGACGCCGGATGCGAGTGCCGCGATGATATAGATCGTCGCCGTACGGATGTGTTTGCTCATAATACTCCCTTTCATGTCCAATAATTGTGATATCGTGATCGTCTCGATCGTTGCCTCAATCGAAACGAACCGTCCAATTGGGGTCGCGATGTGCAGTAAAACACAAGGCGATCTGTTCGCGCGTGTTCTTGTCCGTGGCAAGGTTCGGCAAATGATCGAGATCGAAGTAGCCCGACGCCAAGGTCTCGATGTTCTCCTGAAACGCGCCGGATAGGTAGCGGCATTCGACAAAGAACTTGCAGATTCCGAAAGGAACCGGCGGGGGATTGTGCATATTGCGGTTTTGAACTGCCAGGATCCGAGTCGCTTCGACGATCACACCGGCTTCCTCATACGCTTCTTTCACCGTGTTGGAAGCGATCGATTCCAGCACGTCGACCCATCCGCCCGGCATGCTCCAGCGCCCGTCCTTCTCCTGCACCAGCAAAATACGCTCTCCCGCTGCATCAAAGATCGCGGCGCGGGTATCGATTTTTGGAGTTTGGTATCCGCTTTCGTTGCAAAACAGAGTGCGGACCTTCTCGATGGGCAGGTCGGACTGAAAACTCAACATTTCTGCCGCGATGTCACGAAGTCTCGAATACCGCTCGATTTCGTAGACATTGTCGGTATAAGCGAGTCCCGACTGCGCGAGACCTTGAATCTCCATCGCCCAAGCGAGCCAAGGCATCTGCCGGAACGGTTCTTTGGTAGACATGTTCACTCCATTCTCATTACGCGTGATGTGACGCGATCGCGCGATTGATCTCAGTATACCACAAGCACATCCTTTCTCAGCGGAACGAATTGTTTAAAAAACTGGTGAGATCGGACGGTTCTTGGGTAAATAATCCCTTGGATTTTATTCGGGAGGCAGTATGAAACGGCTCATCGTACTATGTCTGTTGCTCGCTATGCTCTTAACCGCCTGCGGTTCGCCGGGAACTCAAGAGGTTCTCAATCCCAAAGAGCCCGTGATTGTAACGGTTTGGAGCTATTATAATTCGAAGCAAAAAGAAATTTTGGATGACTTTGTCGTACGTTTCAACGACGATGTCGGTGCCAAGAAGGGAGTCATCGTCGAACACATCTCGTACGGGGATGTCACGGAATTGTCCAAAGCCCTGATCGCCGCGGCACGCGAGGATGGAGGCGCCGAGCGTATGCCGGATATTTTTATCCTGTACAAAGGTGTCGCGCGGGAAGTGGAGAAGGTGCGCCCGCTGTTGGATTTGTTCGAAGAATTTCGTCCGGAAGAGCTGGAGCAATTTGTCGACGTCTTTGTGCAATCCGGCAAATACACCTCGCAAGATGCTCAGATGAAAATGTTCCCGATCGGCAAGTCGACCGAGTTTTTGATGATCAACGACACCTCATTTCAGCAGTTTGTCGAGGCCGGTGTCGTCGATTATACCGATTTGAGCACCTACGAGGGACTGGTGGATGCGGCACGCCGGTATTATGAGTTTACCGATGCGTTGACCCCGCAACCGAATGACGGAAAAGCCTTATACGGGATGGATTCGGTCGAAAACTATGTCTTCGTTTCTCTCGCCGAAATGGGCAAAGATCTGGTTCGATTTGTCGAAGGAAAGGAAGTCGTCGCGCTGGATAAGGAGGCGATGCGACGTCTCTGGGATCATTATTATGTCCCATTTGTCAAAGGATATTTCGGTCATCGTGCCAAATTTATCTCCGAAGACATCAAAAGCGGATTTGTATTGCTCAGCCAGGGATCGAGTTCGAGCTCGAATTTTTTCCCGAAGACCGTGATCAACGAAAACGGCCAGGAGACTCGGATTCAGGCTAAAATTTTGCCGATTCCGCATTTTGAAGGTGCGGATTCCAAATGCCTGGTCCAAGGGGGCGGTCTCTTCGTCTCGAAGAGCACGCCGCAACGGGAACAGGGTGCCATCGAGTTTATCAAATGGATGACCGGCAGCGAAATCAACACCGAATTCGCAGCGAAATGTTCCTATCTTCCTGTACGAAAGGACAATTTCAGCAAAGAGAGCGTCGAGCAGGCGGCGGAACGCGGAGAAATCAAGGAAATCACAAAACAAGCGATGCTCGCGGCGATTGAGCGGCTCAGCACCGAAACTCCGTACGAACCCGATCCGACGGAGCATTATGAGCAGATAAGACGATTGATGTCGACTTATTTCCGCCAGCGTCCGGCAGACGACCGCATGCTGGTCGAAGAGCGTCTCAAGAGCGGATTCGCTTACCAGGATGCGATTGCCGACATCATCAGCGAGGAAAAGTTTGAGAGCTGGTTTTCACAAATGGAGCAAGACATCGAGGAAATTCTGAAGCGTTAAACCTATGGAGATCCGGAGTCCGAGGAAAAAGAAAACTCTATATACTGTCGTTCTCGCGACCTTCCTTTTGTTCGCCTTTCTTTTGATCGGCGTTCTGATGGTCGGGTTTTTTAGCGCGGATATCTCTTCGGATTTGGAAAAGAACAATTACCGCTTTTATTTCAGTAAAATTGAGAACAAAGCGTTGGAACTCGAGCGCAGCATGGTGTCCAAATGGTCCAGCGAGGAATTGATCGATCCGGTGATCGATATCGTGCGCAATCAATACGCGCTGGGAAATGCGGAGACGCCGTTTCAGTTTACGGAAGAATCTGCGGAAGCCTTGATTTCGATGATCAGCGAAATGAATGCCTCGGGTGCTTTTGTCATCGTCGATCGCGGCTTGTCGTCCAAGCCGGCTCTCTATTTTCGTGACCACAATGAATTCAACCGGCAAGCGAGCTTCAACGATCTGGCGATGGTGATGGGACCGGCGGAGATTGCCGCGTCGCTCGGCATCAC
>JAUMWO010000042.1:10265-10991 GCA_030529605.1 Bacillota bacterium
GGCGATTTTGCTTCCCTGTACGATAATGCGATGCTGCGATACCGTGACACCAAAGTGAAGGAGTTTTGGCAAGAGATTACCGTCGGGGGAGAGAGCTCGATCTTATATCTGAATGTGCTGACCGATGGCGATGCCGTTCCTTATGGACTGCTCGGTGTCGAGATTCGTCAAAGCTTGATGACGCGTTTTCTGACTTACGGCGATTTGACGGCGAGTAAAAAGTCGGGCTACGCAATTTCGCATTGGGACGGTTCGGATTTGTATCGCCCGATTTTTCTAAATGGACCATATGTTAAATCCAAACTGGGAGAGAAGCCGCATCACTTCACTCCGATCCGCAATTCCAAGTTTGTCACGTATTCCGGCGATTTGTACGACGACCGTGCCTACCATGTCGATGACTTTGTCGCGATTGCCCTCCCTCTCCGCCTGTATGAGAAAGGCTCCAAGATGCAACAGGAAAACCAATGGGTGATGATCGCTTACATCGCGAAGGACGAATTTTATATCTATACCGATCGCGTGCGCAATATCCTCATCATTCAAACAATCAGTGCGATTGTGTTTTCCATCGCCATCGCGTCCCTGCTCTCGGGAATGCTGGTGCGTCCGCTGCGCACCATCATTCAGGACATTCAAAGCAGCGAACTGGACGGGGAGCTGGCATTGCGCAATGTCGACGTGACCGAGCTCGATCTCCTGATCGACACCATCCGAAAGCTGACA
>JAUMWO010000043.1 GCA_030529605.1 Bacillota bacterium
GTGTCAAAGGCGATTCCATGATGAATGTCGGCATTTACAATCGCGATTACATCTTAGTTGAACAAAAGAACACAGCGGACAATGGCGAAATCGTCGTCGCTTTGCTCGATGATTCCGCCACGGTCAAGACATTTTATAAAGAAGACGGACGTGTGCGCCTGCAGCCGGAAAACGATGCCATGTCCCCGATCTACGCGGATTTCGTAGAGATTTTGGGAAAAGTCCGCGCCGTATTTCGTCGGATCTAGTTTCGCCGGATTTATTTGTTGCCTTTCATTGAAATTGTAATCTCTTCCTAGAAAATAAAAAGAGTAGCGCTTGCTACTCTTTTTAGTAAATCGATAAGCCGAGTTCTGTCGCGGACGATCATCTATCTAGGCGTAATGTCACCACTACGCTCAAGCGACCCACCTTCTGGCAGAGACGAGCAGCCTCTGTTTGTTCCGCTTTGGTCTTGCTCCGAGTGGGGTTTACATGGCCAAATTGTCGCCAATTTGCCGGTGAGCTCTTACCTCGCCTTTCCATCCTTACCGTTTCCGGCGGTTTCTTTCTGTTGCACTATCCTTGGAGTCGCCTCCACCGGACGTTATCCGGCACTCTGCTCTACGGAGCTCGGACTTTCCTCGTGCCGTGGGCACGCGATCGCCTGATTTACTGAGACAGTATAACAAATGTCCATCGGCAATGCAAATCAGTCTTCGACTTCTCGCAGGAAGGATCGAATCCGGTTGGCCTTGTCCTGTTGCTCTCGAACGAGTTGTTCGCTGCCCTTGGCTCGTCCCTCCCGGATAAAACCGATGATTTTTTCGATCTTGTGCAGTTTTGCGTTGAGATGCTCACAGTAAGGAATTCGATTCTCTTCAAGAATTCGGTGCGGCGTGTGCGGGAGCAGCTTTTCCTGGTATTGATCATAATTTGCCAGTCGATCGGTTGGAACCGTCGTAAACACCGTAATCTGATAGTGTCGACTTCCCTCCGTGACAAAATAATCCCACAGATAGGTCATATGCTTCGACAGGGTCTCGCGCATCATGGTTTGCTCCGTCATCGCTTGCAAAATAAAGAACGGGATTTGCAACGCCTTGTCCAGCGATTGCTCGATGATCTTCGAGATCAGATCGCCACCCATTCCGGCGATCACGGCGAAATCTGCTCCTTCCACATCGATTTGACGGATGCCGTCGGAGCGAACCAAGGTGACCTTACCGGATTCCACATAGCGCTTCAAGGTTTGCATCGCATTATCGAGCGGTCCCTGGGCGACATCGCTGGCGATCAGAGTGCGGCAATAACCGCGCTTGAGCAGTCGTTCCGCGACATATCCATGGTCGGTCCCGACATCGATGGCATGTTCAAAGGTGCGATCGAACAGCGTTTGAAGCAGCCGAGCCTGTTCGACGATTGCATCGATGCGCATCAGTCCAGAAAATCCTTTAATTTTCGACTACGGGACGGATGTTTCAGCTTGCGGAGCGCTTTCGCCTCGATTTGGCGGATGCGCTCCCGCGTGACATCGAATTCCTTGCCGACTTCCTCCAAGGTGCGAGCGCGACCGTCCTCCAGTCCAAAGCGGAGCTTCAGCACCTTTTGCTCCCGCAATGTCAAGGTTTCGAGCACATCCATAAGTTGTTCTTTCAGCATAGAGAACGCCGCGGCATCCGCAGGAGCAAGCGCATCATGGTCCGTGATGAAGTCCCCCAGATGCGAGTCTTCCTCCTCGCCAATCGGCGTCTCCAGCGAAACCGGCTCTTGTGAAATCTTGAGAATCTCACGCACCTTTTCCGGCGTCATATCCATTACTTTGCCGATTTCTTCCGGCGTCGGCTCTCGACCATTGTCCTGAAGGAGCTGGCGTTGGACGCGAACCAATTTGTTGATGGTCTCAACCATGTGAACCGGGATGCGAATCGTGCGGGCCTGATCCGCGATCGCACGCGTAATGGCTTGACGGATCCACCAAGTCGCGTAGGTGGATAGTTTGAAACCCTTGGTATGGTCGAATTTCTCGACGGCTTTGATCAGACCGAGGTTTCCTTCTTGAATGAGGTCGAGAAAATTCATCCCGCGACCGACATATTTCTTGGCGATCGAGACCACGAGACGAAGGTTGGCTTCGCAGAGTTTCTTTTTCGCCTTTTCGTCCCCCTCGTTCATCAAGATGGCGAGCCGAATCTCCTCATCTGCACTGAGGAGAGGGACTTCTCCGATCTCTTTCAGATACATACGTACCGGATCGTTGATCGCGACACCGCTCGGAGCCGAGAGATCAACGGTTGCAAGGTCGGGAACTTCATTTTCCGCCTCATCCTCTTTCTCCTCGATGTCGTCGATTTCGAGAAGGTCGTCGATGTGTCCGCCATAATCTTCCTCAGTCGGTTCTTCGAGGCCTTCTTCCACATTGGCGACAACTCGAATATCATTGCTTGCGAAAGCCTCGATAATTTCCTCAATTTGGTCCTTATCGATGTCCAATTCGAACAGTTCGTCTTCGATCTCTTGTTGGGACAGGACACCGCGTTTCTGACCGCGCTTGAGAAGTTTGCTGACGACCTCTTGTTCCTTTGCTGTTAATTTACTTGCCAATTCGAGTTGCTCCTTTCCGATTATGCGATTTGAGCGCTTCTATCAATCGTTTCTTTTCTGCGAGGATTTCCTGCACGTCCTCAGGTTTGGATTTCATTTGCGCGAGTTGATAATCTACCCTTGCGAGGCGATGACGAATCAGATGCGCATGCATTCCTCCTCCGTCGTCCGAGCCGGAGTACCGTCTGAGAACGGCTTCAAGCGACTTGGCTCGTTCCATCCCATAGGTCTCTGCAAACTCGACCAAATTTACGGTGCCGCGTCTCTCATCCTCCGCATAGTAGGCCATAATCTCCGTCAAGAGTTCTTGTGCGCCGGGCGTGAATTCGCCGCCGGCGATTTCAAGTATCGTTTCCGGAGGAAGCAAGCGGTAATGCTTTGTGAACTCGGAGATGATTTCACATTCGAGTGCCTTAAGTTTGCGGTCGGCAGGAAGCTTTGCTCTTTCTCTTGGGGCGGCCGAAGAGGTTGCGACGCCGAGATTACCGACCTGCCTGCGAATCAGCAGTTGATCCACATTGTATTGTTTGCTCAGAAAATCGATATAGTTTTCCTTTTCAAACGGCTGAAGGGATTTGATCCACTCGGTTGCCGTTTGGAGGAAACGCGCCTTTTCATGAGGGTCCCGGAGATCATATTGCTCCGCGGTCCTTGCAATTTTGTATTCGAGCGCTCGCATCGCTTCCGATATGCGCGCTTGAAATGCTTCGACTCCGTGCGCCGCGACGTATTCGTCGGGATCATCGCCTTCCGGAAGCCGGACGACACGGATTGTCCCGATATGCGGTGCGAGGACGTCAATGCCTTTGAGTGCGGCAGCCCTGCCGGCTTCGTCGGAGTCATAACACAGGACGACATTCTGCGTATATCGTGCCAAGAGTTTGGCATGTTGTGTCGTGAGCGCCGTACCGAGCGTCGCCACCGCATTGTAGATCCCGCTGCGTGCCAGGCCGATGACATCCATATATCCTTCGGTGACTATGATTTGCCGATCGACTCCCAGATGGTCTTTCGCGATGTTGAGCGCGTAGAGGAGCTCACTTTTTTGAAACACCGTCGACTCCGGGGAGTTCAGGTACTTGGGCTTCTCGTCGCCGAACACTCGTCCGCCGAAACCGACAAACCGATTGCGCTGATCGACGATCGGGAACATCAACCGGTTGCGAAAGCGATCGTAAGTGCCGCGATCCGATTGGGAAAGCAGCCCGGCCTCGAGCAGCTGCTTTTCGGGATATCGCTTGCGAAACACTTGATACAAGGCATCCCATCGGTCCGGCGCATACCCGATGCCGTATTTTTGGGCAATCCGACCATCGACTCCTCTCTTCGCGAGATATTCTTGTGCCATCGCGCTGGAAGCAAGATGTTTGCGAAAAAAAACGGCGGCATAGCGGAGAATCTCACGCAGCGCGTTGCGCTCTTCGCTGCGACCGCGCTCCTTGTTCTTGTCGAATGCCGAGATGTCGATCCCGAAGCGATCGGCCAGCATTCGAATCCCATCGTAACTGTCCAGATTTTCCTTTTCACAGATAAATGTCAGTGCATTGCCGGATTTTTGACATCCGAAGCAATGGTACAATCCTTTTTCTTCGGAAACGGAAAAGGAAGGTGTTTTTTCGCTGTGAAAGGGGCAAAGTCCCGTCGTGTTGCGCCCTCGGGTTCGAAGCTCCGTATACTGTGAGATCAGTGCCGTGATCGATACGCGATCGAGCACATAATCAAAGAGATTCTCAGTCATTGTTACAACCAGAAATCCGGTACGAAGAGATCTTGAAATCGATTGACGGCAAAACGATCGGACATTCCTGCCACATAATCTTTGACCGCTTCGATCCCCTGCGCTCCGACAAATTCCTTGTAGAGGTGTTCCGGCATTTGATCCGGGTGCTGTGCATAGTATCGGTAGAGCGCTTCGACGATGTCCATCGCTTTTCGCTCTTCTTTTTTGGCGACCTCGTTGAGATATACATTCTGGAACATGAACTTACGCAGATGATCATAAGCCTCCTGCTTTGCCCGGCTGAACCGAATGTCGTCGAGTTCGCGTGAGTTCTCGATCAGATCGGAAATCAGAGTATTGATCCGCGCGCTGTGCGTGTGCCCCAGCTCGTCGAGAATCGAACGAGGAATGTCTTCGAGTGCCAATACGCCGGCACGGATCGAGTCATCGATGTCGTGATTGAGATAGGCGATTTTGTCGCTGAAACGAATGATCCGCCCCTCCAACGT
The DNA here is from genome assembly GCA_030529605.1 of Bacillota bacterium. Taxonomy (GTDB): domain Bacteria; phylum Bacillota; class Clostridia; order Peptostreptococcales; family Acidaminobacteraceae; genus JAUMWO01. The sequence goes on from JAUMWO010000043.1 coordinate 4,813, forward strand.
GCTCGGGATGGTGCCACCCGAATGATAGCGGATGCCTTCCGCTACTTCTTGGGTGAGGTTGAGACCGATTCTGCCGCGATCCCAGCCCTCCAAAAGGGTCACGACGCGATAGGAATGCTCATTGTGTTTGAACCCTCCGGGATGGATCTCATTGAGACGCGCCTCTCCGCAGTGACCAAAGGGGGTATGTCCCAGATCGTGACCGAGTGCGATCGCTTCCGTCAGATCTTCGTTGAGACGTAGGGCACGCGCGACCGTGCGCCCGATCTGTGCCACCTCCAATGTGTGTGTCAGTCGCGTGCGATAATGATCGCCTTCCGGGGAAAGAAAAACCTGCGTCTTGTGCTTCAGACGCCGGAAGGACTTCGAGTGAATGATGCGGTCACGATCCCGTTGATACTCCGTACGAATCGAACAACGCTCCTCGGCCATAGGACGAATCGCTTCAGCCGATTTGCTCGCTTGCGGAGCCAAAATTTTGTATTCCAACTCTTCGTAAGAGACGCGGATCGAGGCCATATTCCCTCCTATTTTCTACGGTTGAGTCCGGTGATCTCCAGCACGATGTTTGCGGTTTCTTCGATCGCTTTGTTGGCGACATTGATCACCGGGCAGCCGAGCTGTTTGTATATTTGGTCGGCGTATTCCAATTCTTGCATAATTCGAGCCGAACTCGCGTATTCAGAGTCGCCTTGGAGTCCCATAGCGCGCAGACGTTCGGTGCGGATTTCGTTGAGAATGTCGGGCGAGTTGGTGAGACCGATCAATTTGTGGCGGTCGATCGCAAAGATTTCTTCGGCGACCGGGATCTCCGGCACGAGCGGAACATTGGCGACCTTGACATTCTTGTGAGACAGATACATCGACAGCGGCGTCTTGGAGGTACGTGAAATCCCGAGTAGAACGAGATCCGCCTTCTTGAGACCGCGAAGGTCTTTGCCGTCATCGTATTTGACGGCGAACTCGATCGCCGCCATCCGGGCAAAGTAATCGTCGTCCAGCTTGTAGGTCGTACCGGGTTTTCGTACCGGTTTGATGCCGAAGGACGTCTGAAATTTCTCCAGCACGGGCGTCAAAATATCATGCCACGCGACGCCATATTCTTCACAGTATTCCACCAAAGCGTCCCGCACTTCCGGCAAAACGGTTGTAAAAATGAGGAGCGCGTTGGAACGTGCGGCTTCGAGCACGACCTCCTCGACCGCTTCCCGATTGCGGATAAAGCTGAAGGTCTTGGGATTGAAGTTGACGTCCTCGAACTGGGATGCCGTCGCTCGGACCACGCTCGCCGAAGTCTCTCCCAAAGAATCCGATACCAAAAAGATATTCTTCACATCGCCCTCGCTCGAAACGGATTAGAAAATCATCGAATCTTGAATCATTCGAATCGCCTGATCGACCGTGACACGCTCCTGTGCCATCGAGTCGCGATGACGGATTGTGACGGTGCCGTCTTCCAGTGTATCGAAGTCGACCGTTATGCAGAACGGCGTGCCGATCTCGTCTTGACGACGGTAGCGCTTGCCGATCGCTCCGGCTTCATCGTATTCGACATTGAACTGTTTGGACAAAGCAGCGAACACTTCGTCGGCCTTCTCGGAGAGTTTCTTGACCAAAGGAAGGACAGCCACCTTGACCGGCGCCAGTGCCGGATGCAGATGCAGAACAGTACGCGTCGTTCCGTCCTCGAGCGCCTCTTCTTCATAAGCCGCCGACAAAAATGCGAGTGCGACACGGTTGACCCCGAGCGACGGCTCGATGACATATGGGATATAGCGCTTGGAATTGTCGTAAGGATCCTGATACATCAGATCTTCCTTGGACTCCGCCATATGTGCTTTCAAATCGTAATCGGTACGATCCGCGATGCCCCAGAGTTCTCCCCACCCGAATGGGAATTCGAACTCGATGTCAGTCGTCGCATTGGAATAATGGGAAAGCTCTTCTTTTTCATGATCGCGGAAGCGCAGTTTTGCTTCGGGAATTCCGAGATCCTTGAGCCAGTTCATGCAGTAGGATCTCCAGTACGAGAACCATTCAAGATCGGTCCCCGGCTCGCAGAAAAATTCCAGCTCCATCTGTTCAAACTCGATCGTGCGGAAAATGAAGTTGCCCGGAGTGATCTCATTGCGGAAGGCTTTTCCGACCTGAGCGATCCCGAATGGAATCTTGCGTCGGCTGGTTCGTTGGACCGATTTGAAGTTGACAAAAATCCCCTGCGCCGTCTCCGGTCGGAGATACAGCTGGGTCGCAGAGCTTTCGACCGCTCCTTGGAATGTGCGCAGCATCATGTTGAATTTACGGATTTCCGTGAAATCACTCTTTCCGCACATCGGACATTTGACCTGATGCTCTTGGATGAAATTGGTGTATTGTTCAAAGGACCAACCGTCCACCTTCGTGTCCGCCGGCAGAATTCCCGGATGCTTTTCCAGGTACTCTTCGATCAAATGATCCGCGCGGAAACGCGCTTTACAGCTCTTGCAGTCGATCAAAGGGTCGTTGAAATTCACGACATGGCCGGAAGCGACCCAAACTTGAGGATTGAGCAAGATCGAGGAGTCCAGTCCGACATTGGTGGAGGACTCATGGACGAATTTTTTCCACCAGGCATTTTTGATGTTTCGGATCAGCTCGGACCCGAGGTGACCATAGTCCCACGAATTGGCGAGTCCGCCGTAGATTTCCGATCCCGCAAAAATAAAACCGCGATTTTTACAAAGCGCGACCAATTTGTCCATCGACAACTTACTCATGGTCCACCTCGTGGGCACAACAATCGGAGCCCTTGGAATTGCGCTTGCGAATTTCATTGCCTACGAATTGGATGATTTCACGGACTTTATCGATCGTGATGTCCGTAAACTGGCAACTCGCTCCATCCCTTCGCACGATGCGAATGTCGCAGTGCGTCGAAAGCGCTGCGCCCAAGAACAGAAGTGCAGGAAGACGCCACATCGCCGCCCCTACAATGCCGACAGGCAGCGGGATATCGAAGAGGGTCTGTCCGTTTTTGCGGATTTGGACTTGAGAGATCATGCCCTCGTCGATCCAATTTTTGATCTTATCCAGATAGATGCGCGGCAAGTCTTGCGGCACATTATTCTTTGCATTTTCTTCCAAGTAAATGATCGCGCCGAGAAGATTCCCGCCGGAGGCGTCCAACGCTTCTTTCGCAACGCGATACGTGACCTTTTTACGACGCACGAGCTCATCGACTACATCCATTGAATAGTTCATAAAAACCTCCAACTTAAATTATATACCAAGTCTCAAATCTTTGCTATATCAAATACTCCGCTGTATCAAACGGCGGGAGTTCCGCATGATAGCGAATGAACGCCTCCATGTGGCGAATCGCCAGATTCAGATACGGATCCGGAACATTCGCCTTGGGAATGCGCTCATAAGGAAGCAAGCGCAGATAGTTCAACAGGCGAATCCATTTCGCGTCGACCGGATCGGTCTTGCCGCAAGCAGAACAGATCGGCCCAAGAGCGGCTTCAAAATAAATCGGCTCCGCCAATTCCGTCCCACAGACGGAACAAGCGCAGAGGTCGGGCATCCATCCCATAAATGCCGTCAATTTCACCAGAAACAACGCTCGCAGAAATTTCTTGGAGATTCCCGCCTGAAGGAGCCCGTCGAGCAGATGAAGCAACAAATGAAACGGATCGTTTTCGCTGACCCCCTGTTGCGTGGTGCGGTTGATCACTTCGACAAAGTATGTCGCATACATCAGCGCATCATAGTCATCCAGGAGACGGTAATGCGAACGAATGATGTCGCAGCTCGTGACTTTGGGAATTTTGTATTTCGTATCGAGGATGAAGTTTCCGTAAACAAAGAGCTTGGACGCAGGAGCAAGCGGTGATTTGATCAATTTTGCACGGTTGGCGACGACATCGAGTTTCCCCATATGCTCGGTCAGGAGCGTAAGGAAGACATCGTTGTTGAGCGCTTGCGTGCGTTTGATCACGATGGCATCCGTCTTGAACATTATTTCTTGTAGCCGTAGCTGCCCATCAAGGTCGGATTGTCTCTCCAACCTTCTCGTACCTTGACCCAAAGCTGGAGATTGACTTTTTTGGCGAGCAGCAATTCGATCTCCTCACGCGCGGCTTTTCCGATTCCTTTAAGTTTCCGACCTTCCTTCCCGATGATGATCCCCTTGTGGGATTGTTTTTCGGCGATGATGTTGGCCTCGATGTCGACGAGTTCTTTCTCCTCACGTTCTTTGAATTTGACGATCTCGATGGCGATCCCGTGCGGGATTTCGTCCTCAAGGTATTGCAGTGCCTTCTCGCGAATGAGCTCCGCGACCAGATCGCGTTCGGTCTGGTCCGTATAATGCTCGGGGTCGTAGTACACCGGTCCTTCCGGCAGGAAGGATTTGATGGTATCGACAAGTTCACCGACTCCCTTTCCTCCGATTGCGCTCACGCCGGTGACATGGTCGACAAAATCGAGGGCGCGAAATCGCTCGTAGAGCTCGGCAAATTGTTCCGGAGTCAGTTGATCCACCTTGTTGATGACGAGTATTGTCTTCGCACGTGCGTTTTTGATCAGGTCGATCAAGAATTCGTCGCCGGGTCCGATGGTCAGGCTCTGATCCAGCACGAGAACAACGACGTCGACCTCGTTGATCGTCGACAGGGCGGCGTCGACCATGAAATCACCGAGTTTGCTCTTGGGTTTGTGAATTCCGGGCGTATCGACAAAGACGATTTGCGACTCCGCGTCGTTGTAAACTCCTTTGATTTTGTGGCGTGTTGTCTGCGGTTTTGGCGACATAATCGCGAGCTTTCGCCGATGATCGCGTTGAGCAGAGTCGATTTGCCTACATTCGGTCGCCCGATGATGGTGACAAATCCGGATCGAAATGCACTCATGTTATTCACCTCTCACGATTTCAAGATGACCCTTTCCAAAGGAATAGGGCAACAAGTCGTTCATGTGGTATAGCAGTATTTCTCCTTCGTCATCGAAAACAAATTCGAGATCTTCGGAGAACTCGGACAAGAATTGACGGCACACACCGCAAGGCGGTGTGAATTGTTTGCTTTTGGAAACGACAGCGATCGCACGAAATTTGGCGCTTCCCTCGCTGACGGCCTTTGTTGCAGCGACTCGTTCGGCACAAATTGTCGCACCGTACGACGAATTTTCGACATTGCATCCGGTAAAGACGCGCCCGTCCGTCGTGAGGATGGCGGCACCGACCGGATAGTCGGAGTAAGGTACATAAGCATTTTCTGCAGCTTGGTATGCCGCTTCGAGGAGTTCACGATAGGTCATGGGTTACCTGCCTTGTATTCGTAAGAATCGTATGGAACCACTTGAATCCAGGTTTTTCCGAGCGCGAGCAGGACTTCCTGCCCCTCGGCATCGTAGTATTTGGTCGGATCCTTGAGAGCATTTTTGCGCCAAGTGATCGGATAGACCTTACCGTCCCGGAAAAAGTGTCCGAAACCGCCCCCGATCACATCGATCGCGAGGCGCCCTTCCCGGTCGAGCTGATGGTGACCGGCGATTTGGACGATGACATTGCTGCAGGTCAGGAGTTCGTTGCTCGCAGCGTCGCGGTGCTCCTCCCCGTTCATATAGCGTTTGTAGAGATTGCTCGCGGCATCGTAATAAAACTCGACATAATAGCCGGTCGGATCGTAATCCGTTGCGGCGCGGTAGCGGATCCCGAGGTAGTCCGCCATATCGCCGTCTCCCGCTTCGCCGAAACGAAGAAATTGTGGTTCGGACTGCGGTCGATAGCCGAGACGCTCCGCTTCCGAGAGCATCGTCTCGATCGACAAATAGGTGTTGTGCGGCGGTTCTTTTGGCGGCTCACGGCGAAACGCACCCGAATTGAGTCCGTCAAAGTCCGCGATGCCATAGTTCACGATGTCGGCGAGCGCCTGCATGGAGCCTCCGACATGCGCAAAGTAGGCGTCAAATTCTGCGGCCTTGACCGCAAGATACGGTCTGGCGGATCGCACCGGTCCGGCTTT
>JAUMWO010000044.1 GCA_030529605.1 Bacillota bacterium
CAATGGAAAGCCCGATGAATGCGATAAAGAGACCGATACCGACGGATATGGCGCGCTTGACATTGGCCGGAATCGAGTTGACGATCATTTCACGCACATTGACGAAGGACAGCAAGATGAAGACGAGACCTTCCAGGAAGACGGCAGTCAGTGCGAATTGGAACGACTTGCCCATTCCGATGACGACGGAGAACGTAAAAAACGCGTTGAGTCCCATCCCCGGTGCCAGCGCAAACGGCAAATTGGCGAGGAGCGCCATCACCAGCGTACCGATCACGGCGGAAAGTGCGGTTGCCGTAAACACGCGCGCCGGATCCATGCCGGCTTCCTTGAGAGTCAGCGGGTTGACGATCAGGATATACGCCATCGTCATAAAGGTGGTGAGACCGGCAATCACTTCTGTGCGAACATTGGAATTGTGGTCTTTCAGTTTGAAGGTTCTTGCGAGAAAGCCTTCTGGTTTGGTCGACATAGTTCCTCCTTCAAAGATTGACAGGTATTGAGTACAGCCTAGTTTACCACGAATCGATAAAACAACAAGCAAAAAAGTAAATTGTTGACCGAATATTCGTGTTTTCGCTCCGGAGACCCAAGGACTTTGCCTACACTTTATGCTATACTCTAGGATATGGAATGTAAGTAAGGAGGTCACCATGAAGCACTTATTCGAAACGCTTCAAGAACGCGGGTATGTTTACCAGGCGACGCACGAAGACGAAATCAAGGCGATTCTCAATTCGGATCGACCGGTGACATTTTATCTGGGAATCGACCCGACGGCAGACAGTTTGCACATCGGTCACTTTTTTGCGCTCATGGCATTCCGCTACCTGCAGGATGCAGGACACAAAGGGGTGTTGTTGATCGGCGGTGCGACGGCGATGGTCGGTGACCCGAGCGGCAAATCGGATATGCGCACGATGATGACACGCGAACGCGTCGAGCACAATCTCAACGAAGTGCGCACACTCGCCCAGCGCTTCATCAAAACCGACGGAGACAATCCGGCGATCATCGTCAACAATGCGGATTGGATGCGCGGATACGACTACATCGATTTTCTCCGCGACATCGGGATCCACTTCAATGTCAACACCATGCTCCAAGCGGAAGCCTACGCCAACCGCATCGCGGAAGGCGGACTCACCTATATGGAAATGGGCTACATGCTGATGCAGGCATATGATTTCATCCACCTCAACCGCGAATACGGTTGCACCTTGCAGATCGGAGGCTCCGACCAATGGGGCAACATCGTCGCAGGCGTCAACCTCGGTCGCAAACTCGCCTTTGCTGCCGGAGAAGAACGTCCTCCGCTCTACGGACTCACGACTCCGCTCCTCATGACGGCTGACGGCAACAAAATGGGAAAAACGGAGAAAGGGACGCTCTGGGTCGCAAGCGATCGCACGACAACCTTTGACTTCTTCCAATACTTCTATAATGTCAAAGACGAGGACACCGAGCAATTGCTCAAACTCTTCACCCGTATGCCGCTTTCCGAAATCGAAAGCCTGCTTCAAAACATCGTCGAAGCGAAGCGCGTGATGGCATTTGAAATCACCAAATTGGTGCATGGAGAAGAAGAGGCGCAGAAGGCGCTCGACACCGCCAAGGCACTGTTCTCGGGCGGAAGCACCGCCGATGCACCGACCTATGAGGTGAGCTTCCCGGCAGAGGGGCTGCCTCTCGTCGATCTGCTCGTCGATTCCGGACTCATCAAGTCCAAATCCGAGGCGCGCCGCATGATCGAGCAGGGCGGCGTCAGCATCGACGGCGACAAGATCGAGGATACGGCGTTTGTCGTTCTCCCGAGCCGCATGGCAAATGCGAGCGAATGGATTCTGCGTGCAGGCAAAAAACGGTTCTGCAAAATCGTTCAAAAATAGGAGGCTCTATGGGCATTCGTATCGTCACGGACTCGAGCTGCGATCTCTGGCTCGACTATTTGGCGGAAAATAAAGACATCATCGAGATCGCGCCATCCTACATCACGCTGGAGGAGTCAAATTATCTCGACGACTACGGCGTCGCCAACTACAATCTCGATGAGTTCTACCATGCGATTCGGAACGGAAAGCGCCCGAGTACGGCGATGGTCACCCCGGGACGGTTTCAAGAGATTTTTATGCGCATGGTCGATGAAGGCGATGAAATCCTCTATGTCGGGTTTTCGAGCGCGATGAGCTCGGTGCACGACTCCGCGATCATGGCGAAACGCATGGTGCTCGAAGAGCGCCCGGACGCTGTGATCCACATCATCGACACCGGCAGCGCATCCCTCGGTCTCGGCATGCTGATCATCGAAGCCGTCAAGCGCATCCGCGCAGGCAAATCGTCCGCGGAAATCGCTGAATGGATCGAGTCCGTCAAAAGGAATGTCAACCACTGGTTCGGCGTCGACAGCCTCGGCTATCTCAAGGCCGGTGGTCGCATTTCTCCTGCGGTTGCAGTGATCGGTACGGCACTCAATATGAAACCGACCCTCACGATCAACACGAAGGGACAAATCGTTCCCGCCGGCACGGTCCGCGGCCGCAAAAAATCGATCTCTCTGCTCGCCGACAAAGCCAAGACTCTCTACGATCCGAGCTTCGGATGCGACATCTACATCGTCCACGGCGATGCCCCGGTCGATGCGGCGGAGCTCGCGCGGCAGATCCGCGAAGCGCTCGGCGTCGAGCCGAAACTCAATCGCCTCAACGCGACGATCGCAACCCATGTCGGTCCGGGTACGATGGCTGTGGTCTTTATGGGCAAAGAACGGTCCGTGTGACCCCCCGACATCCGGTCGACATCTCATCGTAAATTGAATTACGGCTGCCTTTAAACCATCTCAAACAAAAGACCACCTTCATCGCGAAGGTGGTCTTACTTTTGCATTGCAGTTACTTCTTACCGCCGCATCCGCAGCTGCCGTCGGTGGTGCAGCAGGCGTGTTCCGTTTCGATGTTGACCGCTTTAGCTTTCTTTTTGGAATCGCAGGAGCAGCCGGCGCATTTTCCTTTGCGGATGTCGCCGAATGCCTTTCGCGCCGCGAAGAAGAAAACGACGACGATCAGTGCAATAATTACCCAGTTGACCATATTTGCCTCTTTTCTATTTTCTTGCCGTCACGGGTTGCAGCTTCTTGTTGCGATTGATAAAGAAGATGCAGAGCGCAATCGCGACCGCAAGAATGATGATCGAAGCGATGGCACCCGACGCTACTTTGCCGTAGAGCACGAGCGAACCGATCTGGTTGATCAGCATCGCAACGATATAACCTGTCGCGATCTGGAAGCCCAAGCCGCGGAAGAACCATTTCTTGTCCGTGATTTCCGTGTTCATCGCACCGATTGCGGCAAAGCACGGAGGTGTGAAGAGGTTGAACGCGAGGAAGGCATACGCCGTGAGCGGAGTAAAGAAATCCTGAAGCGCCACCGCGAGAGCCGCTTCTTCGTCGGCCGCTGCCAACAAGACGGCGAACGTCGTGAGGATGACTTCCTTGGCGACGAAACCGGTGACCGAAGCCGCCGCAAGCTGCCAGCCGATGAAGCCGAGCGGGATCAGGACCGGAGCTATGAAGCCGCCGACCAGCGCGAGGATGGATTCCGTCTGATCTTCGACCATTTGGAAGTTCGGTCCGAACGCCTGCATAAACCAAACGAGCATATTCATGACCATGATGATGGTCGCCGCTTTGACGATAAATGCCCAAGCCTTGTCGAACATCTGAACGATCGCATGCTTGATGCTCGGGAATTTATACTCCGGAAGCTCCAAGATGAAGGTCGACTGCGTCTTGATGACAAACATCTTCTTGAGAAGCAGTCCGCTGAGAATGATGACGACAAAGGAGAGGATGTAGATGCTCGGTCCGACCCAAGCCGCATCCGGGAAGAACGCCATCGAGAAGAGGGCGATGACCGGAACCTTCGCGCCGCAAGGAACGAATGGAGCCAAAATCGCCGTCATACGCTTCTCGTTCTCATCTTCGATCGTACGAGTCGCCATGATGCCCGGGATGGAGCATCCGGTTCCGACGATCATCGGAATGATGGATTTACCGGAGAGACCGATCTTTTTGAAGTAACGGTCCATCAGAACCGCGATACGCGCCATATATCCGGAATCTTCGAGCAGCGTCAGCAGGAAGAACAGCACCATAATCAGCGGGAGGAAGCCCAAGACCGCTCCGATACCCGCGACGACACCATCGACGATGAACGCGGTGAGAACTTCATTGGTACCGATTCCTTCGAGGAAACCGGTTACGGCTTCCGGAACGATTTCACCGAATAATGTCTCGTTGATATAATCCGAGAAATACTTTCCGACCCACTCCATTGCAATGTAATAGACCAAATACAGGACGCCGAAGAAGATCGGAAGTCCGAGGATCGGGTGCGCGACGATGCGGTCGATCTTGTCGGAGAATCCGCGACGCGTCATGTCTTTACCGGCCGCCTTAAATTCGCCGATCTCTTGCGAAATGTACTTGGTGCGCTCCTCGTCGGTCGTGATGCCTTCGAGCGGCGTTGGAATCAGGTTTCCGGAGTACTGACTCACTGCGGCTTCGATGAGCTCTTTGAGCCCCTTTTCTTCCGTCGCCGTCGTCTCGATCACTTTAATGTTGAATTTTTTCTCGAGCTTGTCGATCGCGATCTTGTCTTGACGTTTCGCGACGATGTCGGCTTTGTTGAGTGCGACGACCAGAGGAATCCCGAGTTCGCAGAGCTGGGAAGTAAAGAACAAGCTTCGCTCAAAGTTTGCTCCGTCGACGATGCTGACGATGACATCGACATTCTCACCCATGACGAAGTCGCGCGTGATGCGCTCTTCGCCGCTGTACGGAGAGATCGAGTATGCGCCCGGCAGGTCGACGATGGTCGCCTCCTTCTGCGACGTCGGTAAAAACTTGGAACGCAGCGGTGCTTCTTTACTGGCTACCGTTACGCCCGCCCAGTTACCGACATATTCGTTTTTGCCGGTAAGGGCATTGTACAAGGTGGTTTTGCCTGAATTGGGGTTTCCGGCAAGTGCGATTCTCATGGTTCCTCCTACTGTCAAAGATTCCTATCGAACAATTCGCTCCGCTGTGCGCAATGAATGATTCTCATTATCAATAAAAAGGCGTTATTTTAGCCGCATTACGCGGCTAATCCATTTTGACCGTTACGGCCTGTGCAGTTTCTTGATCCAACGCAAAACGCGAATCTTTGATGGTGATGATATAGTTTCCCGCTAAAATGTTGACGAGGGTGATCCGCTCTCCGGGATAGCATCCGAGGCTCAGCAGAAATCGCTGTACCTTCTCGCGACCACCGATGCTGTCGACGACGTAGGTCGATCCGATCTTCGCTTTCGTAATGTCCATATTTGCCTCACAAGAATTCTTGTTGATAAAGATTATCATATTCAGTCCAGTTAGTCAAGGCTTGTTACGGGGACATACGAAAAGAGAGGGCGAACTCTCGGTTAGCCCTCTCAAACTGTGAAATTTCTTTGACGGATGATCTCGTAGAGCAAAATGCCTGCTGCCACCGACGCGTTCAGGGACTCGATCTCACCGTACATCGGAATCGAGACGCGCATATCGCATGTCTCGCCGACCAAACGGCCCATCCCCTCACCTTCCGAGCCGATGACGATCGCGAGCGGTCCATCCAGTCGCGTCTCATAGATGGTCCGCTCCCCAAAGCCGGTGCCGGCGATCCAGATCCCGCGCTTCTTGAGATCGTTCATCGTCTGCACCAGATTGGTGACACGCGCCACCGGAGTGAATTCGACGGCACCGCTCGAGGTCCGCGCCACGACATCCGTCACTGCCGCCGACTCTCGCTTCGGGATCACGACCCCGTGCGCTCCGGCGGCGTTCGCCGTCCGGATGATCGCTCCGAGATTGTGCGGATCCGTGATGGAGTCGCAGATCACGAGCAACGGCGCCTCCCCCTTGTCGCGGGCACGATCGAGGATCTCGTCGATCTCGTAGTAGCGGAAGGGCGCCGTGTAGAGCACGACCCCTTGGTGGTGGAGCGACTCGCCGGAGCGATCCGCGCCGCGCAGCGGCGCGAGCGCGCGCTCAAGCTCGACCTTGTCACAGAAGCGGATCGGTACCTTGCGCTCCTTCGCGCGGTCGACGATCCGCCGGGTCGCCGGATCTTTGGCATCCTTGGAAACGAACAGTTTGTTGATGCCGCGCTCGGAGTCGAGCGCTTCCTGCACCGGATTCTTGCCGTAGAGAATATCGCCGCTCAGCGGATTGGACTCGCGTTGTCCGGCCGACGAATCGCGGTGCCTGGCCGACTCGCGTTGTCCGCCTGACGGGTCGTGCCGGACTTGGCTCCGCTCCTTGCGTCCATCGCGCGATGGATCCCGATGAACATGAGCGTCTTGTCGATCACCGGTATCGGAGCGACTTCGGCGAGCATCCGTATTTCGGTTTGATTTCATGGCAGTTCCACCTCCCGGTAATCGTCTTCGATCGGAAATACATAGAATAGGTATTTGCGCGTGTGAACGGAGAGTTTCGTTTCTTTGGGATGGATCGCCAGCACTTTGTCGCTGACAATCCCGCCCGCGAGTTCCAGGCGAGATTCAACATGGCGCAGCAGATCCGGATTGTAATCGGCCGATCGGGCATAGCCGTCGATATAAAGCGATTTTGCGATCAACAGCAACAGGAAAATCGCTGTGACTGCCACCAACACCTTCTCGCCCGTCGTAAGCGGCGCCCTTCTGCGCGCCTTTTCATGCGCCTTTTCACGCGACATTTCCGGCGACTCTTCGCCCATATTTTCACGCATTGTGTTCCCCGATTTTCGCCGGCGCTTCGTTTGACTCATTTTCCTCCATCCCCATGACAAATCCGATCGCATGATCGATCAGTTCTTGCAATCGCTCGTTCTGCCCGGACAAAAACAGGTATCCGATCAACGCTTCGTACCCGGTCGCGTAGCGATACTCCGCGACGACGGCGTTCTTGGGAACGGTTTTGGGTTTCTGATTGCGTCCGCGGCGAACGATGTCGCGCTCCTCTTCGGTCAGTTGCGGCTCCAAATCCATCAGAATCTGAAATTGCGCACGCGCCTTCACGAAGCGCGTCGCAAAACGCGCCAATTCATGCGTGTTGACATCGAGCTTCACCACCAGATGGTGCCGCACATATTGTTCAAAAACAGCATCGCCGAGGAAGGCAAGCTTCAGCGGCGACATCGGTTTCCATTTGAAATCCATATCCGTTTGCATCGCTCCCGATTCGATCATCCCAATCGGTGAATGACGATGCGATCGTCCTCCAGGATAGCCTCGAGCACGTCCCCTTCCCGGATGGTGCGACGCAAGTAGAGATCCGCTATCTCGTCTTCGAGATGTCGCTGGATCGCGCGACGCAGAGGGCGTGCCCCGTACTGCGGGCTGAAGCCGCGTTCGATCAGAAACTCCTTGACCTCATCCGAGATCGCGAGGGTCATCTTCTTCTCTGCCAGATTTTGCTTCACTTCACCGAGTTGCAGCTCGATGATGGCGGAGAGATCGTCTTTTTCCAGAGCGCGGAACACGGCAATTTCATCGACCCGGTTCAAAAACTCCGGACGGAACGCCTCTTTCAGCTTGTCCTGAATCCTCTCCTCGGACCGGACGGATTGTGCCGCCCCGCCCCGGCTGAAGCCGATGGTCCCGCTGCCGAGCGATGTGCCGATGTTGGAGGTCATAATCAGCACCGTGTTCTCAAAGAATGTCGTGCGCCCGTTGTTGTCGGTGAGGCGACCATCATCCAAAATCTGCAACAACATATTGAAGATGTCCGGATGCGCCTTTTCGATCTCGTCGAGCAAAATCACCGAATACGGTCTGCGACGTACCATTTCCGTGAGTTGACCGCCTTCTTCAAAGCCGACATATCCCGGAGGAGCTCCGATCAGCTTGGAAACCGTATGCTTCTCCATATACTCGGACATATCGAGTCGGATCAGCGCATCGTCCGAACCGAAGAGCTCGGACGCGAGCGCCTTGGCGAGCTCCGTTTTGCCGACTCCGGTCGGACCGACAAAAATGAAGGATGCCGGTTTTCTCTTGCGACGGAAGCCGGATCGACCGCGGCGTACCGCCTTGGCGAGCACATCGACAGCACGCTCCTGTCCGACGACGCGACCGCGCAGGCGATTGTCGAGGTCGAGCAAACGCTGCGCTTCTTCTTCCGTAATTTTCTGCACCGGAATCTTGGTCCAAGCTTCGACGACATGAGCGATGTCCTCGATCGTAAGCGCGGTCGAAGCGTTTTCCGTCTCGAGTTCGTCGATGCGGTTCTTGAGGCGCAGAAACTGCGAACGCAGATCCGCCGCCTTGGCGTAATCGCCTGCAGCAGAGGCATCCGTGTGCGCCGCAACCAGCGCATCGAAGCGCTCGGTGAGCTCGCGTTGTTCGATCAGCCCGCGGTTTTTGAGATTGGCGCGCGAGCCCGCTTCGTCGATCACATCGATCGCCTTGTCCGGCAGGAATCGATCCGTGATATAGCGTTCGGACAGTTGCACGGCAGCCTCGATGACTTCGCGAGAAATCTTCACCTTGTGAAAGCTCTCGTAGTAGCCCTTGATTCCTTCCAAGATCTCAACCGACTCTTCCGGCGTCGGCTCTTCGACCAGCACGCGCTGGAAGCGACGTTCGAGCGCCGCGTCCTTTTCGATGTGCTTGCGATAATCTTCCAATGTGGTCGCTCCGATCAGGCGGATCTGACCGGATGCGAGCGTCGGTTTCAAGATGTTGGCGGCATTCATCACACCGCCATGCACCTCCCCGGCTCCCATAATATTGTGGACCTCGTCGATGACGAGGATGACATTTCCATGCTTGGTCGCATCGCTGATGATGTCTTTCATGCGCTGCTCAAATTGACCGCGAAACTGAGTTCCGGCGACGATGGTCGTCAGATCGAGCAGGACGATCTCGCTGTCGAGCAGTTTGGGCGGCACCTTGCCCTCGACGATTCTCATTGCAAGACCTTCGGCGATGGTCGTTTTCCCGACTCCCGGCTCTCCGACCAAGATCGGGTTGTTTTTGCGTCGACGGTTGAGAATCTGCACGACACGGTCGACTTCCGCTTCGCGACCGATGATTCGATCAATCTCGCCGGCGACCGCCTTGTCGATCAGATTGATGCCGAACTTGCGAAGCGCCTTCCCGGTCGTCTTCCCCTTGCGACGCGTACGCACCGTCGTCTCTGCTCCTGATTCCGGTTGCGACACGATCGGCTCGTCCTCCGTTTCGTCGTCCACCATAAACATGCCGTCCTCGGCGTCGACATCATCGTATTCGTCGTCATATTCTTCCGAGTCTTGCCCTTCAAAGGTCTTCATCACTTGCGCGACGGCCTCTTGAAATTGGTCGACCCAAGATTTTGTGTGATTGGGCTCGGAATCCCCATGATCGGGACCGTGATCCTTCGCCATCTGATCCAAGAGTTCCGGTGAAAAGGTTTGATCAAAGATCGCTGCCATGTTGGGATCGTTCATCAGCTGACGTGCGTCCTTCGCAAGTTCCTCGGCAGAAAAAAGCCCGAGCCGCTGCGCGCACGGAAGGCACACCTGCTTTTGCTCGCTTCTTCTCTTCAACACATCATAACGCTCCACCGTAATCACGGCATCGTTCTTATGACAAACAGAGCATTTCTTCATAGATCCCCCTTTACTTTGACATTATAGCAAAGTGGTTTTCCTGAAAAAATGCTCTGTTGATGAAGTTATTATGAATAAAATAAGATATTATGCGCCGTTGTCTTCGAGGCGAATGCGTCCGGACACCGTGCTGATCGCGAGCGATGTATCGGTCACCCCATCCAGGTATTGCTTGTTGCGCTTATCCTTCACGGACTCGCCGAGCGGCGTTTGAATGTGTCCGCTGACCGTGCTCACACGGAAATTCTGGTCGCTCATACGCGGGCTCACGAAGCGAATGGAACCGGATACCGCACTGAGCTTGGAATTGTTGAGGAGCGAACCCACTTCAATTTGAAGGCTGCCGCTGACGGACTTGGCATTGAGATTGGAGATCTTGACATCGCGTGCGAAACATTTGACCGAGCCCGAAACCGAAGAAATCTTGGTTTGCGGAGCACCGGCATTGTCGAGCTCGATCTCGCCGGAGACGCTGTTGAGAAACAAGGTCTCGGGGTGGCTATCCTCCAGGGAAATCGATCCGGACAAGGTGCTCAGCTGGATCTGCTGCGCTTTGACACTGCGTGCTTCGATGCTTCCGCTCATCGTGTTGACGCGCAACAGGCGATACGGTTCTTGATTCGGGCAGACGAGATCGATGTGAACGGATTCGTGATCTCCCAGTCCGAACGGAATCCCCATAAACTCGCGCCCCTTCTCGCTGATGCGGATCGACTCGCCGTTGCGGACAACCTCAAAGCGCTCCGGCAACTTCATCGGTTCATCGGTCGACGGGTTGCTCACATGGATTTCAAAGTCGCGCACATCTTCGAACTTGATGTAGATCGAAGACGACAGCAGATTGATGCGGATTCGGCGTGTCTCCTGATCCTCTTCGTCGCCGCTGCGCTCCCCGCGTGACTCGGAGAATTTCTTTCCGATTTCGCCGCCGAGCTTACTGACCGTGTTGACGACAGTGTTGACCTGATCGGTCACGAAAGTGCGAATCGAGTCGAGATCGATTTCGAAGGACGAATCGTCTTCGGGTTCGTTGGGATAACGACCCGTTCTGGAATCCGCGTAGCAACACCCGTCATGGTCGTCGTCATCGTCCTCGTCGTCATCATCG
>JAUMWO010000045.1:0-6308 GCA_030529605.1 Bacillota bacterium
AGTCGGGGATGGAAACGACGATAAACTGATTTCCTTGCGTCATAATGATCGGATATGCTCTTTTCATTTGATTTCCTCCTTTAGTGTGGCGCGGACTTATTTCAGTCCACGCCGTTTGATGATTGCTCTGGCTAAGTTTTCATCGGTTTCTCTATGCCTTACGATACTTTCTCTCTCGTTTCCTTTGATGTATATGTCGTGATTCGCTCCGTGTCGTTTGAGCTTCCAGCCGTTCCTCTCCAAAAGCTCGATGAGGTCTTTGGTCTTCATCGTTGTTCACTCCTGACAAGAACACTATACGCCCTTTATGCGTATTCTTCAAGAGTTTTTCATCAAAAAAAAGAAAAACTCACCTTTTCTGGTGAGTCAAAGCCGCCACGTGGCAGTCATTGCAACCAGGGAATCCGTCACCAGATTCCCTTGCGGGCATGGATCCCCAACGCCCTGTTATCTGGCACGCCCACCGGGTCAAGCGTGAGGGTCGTCTTCGTCGTATTCAATGCCGAGCGCTTCCGCTTCGGCGATCAGCTTTTCCGTCTTCGTCATTTCTTCTTTTTACTCTTCATATAGTCGATGAAATTATGAATCTCTTCCATGTCGTTTTCGTCGAGATCGGCGGTCGCATGTGCGGCGATGGTGGTAGGTTTTGATCGTGTATTAATTTGATTGACGATTGCTCGACGAAGGGCAGAAAGTTTATTCTGAAGTTTTACGTCACTAAATCCTACAGGGGTTTTCCCCTTTTCTTGAACGTGAAGAAAAGTCGGATGACCCGATAGTACCATCGTTTCTTAATCAGTGTTTAGCGCAAAAATCCTAAAAGATAAAGCATTTGAGGTTGGTTCTTGGACATCGTGCCAAAGGTATACCCCTTTCTTTGTTTTTTCTATTACCGCTTCAATTTTCGCTTTAGCTTCTTCTAATCCTTCAGTGTCGTCCCAATCCATCAAGTACGCGGGGGAGACGCCTAAGGCTCGAGCGATAAGATCAATTTTGTCTTGCTTCGGGCTGTACTTCCCTTTAATATAATCACTCAAAGATGATTGAGTAATCCCAGTTCTCTTGCTTAGTTCAGCCTGTGTAACATTCTTTTCAAGCATAAGCGAGGTAAGTCTCTCTACTAAAGATTTTAGCCGCCCGGAAGTCAAGAGACGGGAAGCAGCACTACTGTCCAAGGTGTGCAAAGAAGCTTGGAATTGAATAGGGGAGCGATGACCAGATCCGAAGTCGAAGAATATAAAAAACTCCGCCGGAAATATAAGGCCATGCGGAGCAGACTGGAATGCGTCGAAGCATCGATCATTGCAGCGGTACGGTACGGCGAGAGATCGCGATCAAGCAACACACCCGACCCGGTCGCACGGATTGTAGACCGAGCAACCGAGATCAAAGCAAAAATCCGAGACCGGATGATCCGGATCGCTGAGCAAGAGATCGCGATCGACGCGTTCATTGACTCAATTCCGGATGGCGAGGAAAGGGCGATCCTGTCGATGTATATCCAAAGCGGATATCCGTTTGCGCGGATTGCCGATATCCTTGGGTATGACCGTTCGACCGTCAGCAAGCGTTATCGTCGATTTTGGCGCGACCGTAGCCGTGACGGCGGTACTCCGTTCGATACCGCTCAATTGCCTCGGCTGTAATAACCCACTGTTTGCCGAACATTTTCGCTTCTACCCCATTTTCAAAATACCCTTTCCTGAGAGCATTGCGCAAGACGCTCGCATCAACTCCGAGCATCTCCGCAGCTTCTCCGAGGGAGTATAGCCCTTCAAAACGTTTCATCGCAAGTTCTCCTTTAGCAGGATCACAGCGTAAACAACTACGACGACAAGCAGAATCCAGAATAATACTTTCGTGACACGATCCTGCTTTTTGTAGTTTTTTCCGATGAGAGCGAGAAGCGCGACATCGATAAAAATTCCAAAATAGTCCATCATTTACATTTGAACATTGAGCGTGATAAAATCAGGAAGGAAGGGGGATTGCTCCCCCTTCGCCATCATTCCTTGAGTGCTGCTATGAGAGTAGCGATTGCGATGACTATCTCACAGATTACAGCGATGATTTCGAGGGTTGATGGCTTTTTCTTTCCCTTCGCTCATGTTCTCACCTCCTTTCTGATACTATTATAAACTGTACAGTTTATAACGGCAACGCTTTTCAAAAATATTTTTGAGAATTTCTCCAAATTCCCCACTTTCCCCATTTGATTTTGATATAGTGTAAGTGCAGAGCAATGCCACCGAGGCGTTGCTCTTTTTGTATGCTGTAAGTGGGGGCTGTGATGGAAAAACAAAACCGACCCCATGTAAAAGGGCTGTGCGGGGCAAAAACGAGAGGCGGTACTCCGTGCAGAAAACCCGCTATGGCGAATGGCCGCTGCCGAATACATGGCGGGAAATCGACAGGACCGAAAGATCATTCAAAAAATCAAAACGCCGTAAAACACGGCTTCTTCGCGAAGTATCTTCCGGCAGAGACACTCGCGATTGCCGATGCAATTGAGACGCAGTCGCCGGCGGAGATCCTTTGGGATAACATCAAGATCCAATACGCGGCGATTATAAGAGCGCAGCGTATTTTTTATGTGGCGCATAAAGACGACAAGACGGTGAATCTCACACTGGTAGGCGAAAATGTTCAGTCATTCGAGACTCAAAATGCTTGGGACAAGCAAGAGAAGTTTATGAATGCGCAGAGCCGCGCGATGAAAGAACTCGCGATCATGCTGGAGAAGTATAGCGCGATGACTGAAAACGAAGAGAGGCTCTTGAAGCTCGAACGCATGTGACTTGATATCGAAAAGGTCAGGGCAGAGACCGAGCGTATCCGCAGCAGCGAAGGCACGGTCGATGACGGATTCCTCGATGCGCTGAGTGGAAAAATCGACGAGGTCTGGGAAGATGACTAGTTTTCGATTCGGGCCATTTTCTCGAAAGCAAATGAAAATCCTTACCTGGTGGAACGACTGCTCGCCGGTAAAGGACAAAGACGGTATCTTCGCCGACGGTGCGATCCGATCGGGCAAGACCGTTGTGATGTCGCTGTTCTTCGTGATGTGGGCGATGGCGTCATTCTCCGGGCAGAACTTCGCGATGTGTGGCAAGACGATCGGATCGTTTCGGCGAAATGTGCTCTTTTGGCTCAAGATTATGTTGCGTGGTCGCGGGTATGGCGTGGAAGATCACCGCGCAGACAACCTCCTGACGGTCACGAAACACGGCAATACGAATTACTTTTACATCTTCGGCGGGAAAGATGAGAGGTCGCAGGACGCTACACGGCGCTGCCGCCAGTGCCGCCGCAGCCGTCGCCGTAAAGGTGGTCAAAATGGAAGCAGAAGCAAACATTTTTGTGCGCATCATCGAAACGCAGGGGTTTGCGATCGTGTTTGGCGTCGCAGTAATGTGGGGTTTTTATAAATTTGCCCCGAAATTCCTTGCCGTTTGGACGGAGTTCACCAAGGCGACTGTAGAGAACACCAATGAACTGCGCACTGTGAGCCGGGAGGTGAACCGTGCGGGGGAGTAAAGCCGGTCGGTGCTCGAAGAGTTGACGCTCCTCAAACATCGACCGGACGAACACAGCACCGATGCTGCAGAGATTAAAGAGAATCAAGAAAAAATACTCGAAGTGCTGTTTGAGATGCAGCACGTACAAGGAGGGAAACAATGAACACAAAAATTGATTGGAAACGAAAGAGAAGGTGACATCAATCATCATGGCGTTTGCGACCCTCATTGGCTATATGCTTGCCGAAGGACTTGCGGACAGCGCGCCGACGGGAAGGAAGTGATCATGACATACACAAACAGTTCGCTTGTGAGCTACATCAACATCACATCTCATAAGCGCAGTCCGCAGAATCAAGCGATTGACCGCATCACGCCACATTGTATTGTAGGACAGACCTCGGCTCAGTGGTGCGTCGACTATTTTGAAACGACGGATCGAGAGGCGTCGTCCAACTATGTTATTGGCAAGAATGGTGAAGTCGGTTTGTCCGTGGAAGAGAAAGACCGCTCATGGTGTTCATCCTCACCTGAGAACGACAACAGAGCGGTTACAATCGAGTGTGCGTCAGACAAATTTTCAAAAACGCTTTCTTCATAATCCTCCTTAACGATCCCCCGGGCTTGTGCTCGGGGGTTTTCGTTTTGATTGACTAAGGTTTTTGACTAAGGCGGCTTGATGAATTTTGATGTTTTTTACCTCTCGTCTGAAAAAATGAAAATCCCCAAACGGCTCATTTAAGCTTGTTTGAGGATTTTTGGCTCGGTTTTGAAAAGTAATGGCGGGAGCGTGTGAGAATCGAACTCACCTGAGAAGGTCTTAGCTCCTCAAGCCGGTTTTGAAGACCGGTGGGCACACCAGAACCCAGCCGCTCCCATCGGTGTGCTTTGTTAGGCGATTATATCACGGTTTTGGGGTGTGTTCAACCGCAACTTATACAATTCTTAGGTTTCTCTTAGAATTGGAGTGAAATGCTGTCGCTTGGATCCAATTTTTCGTATGATGGCCTTACCGAGTTGTCGGATGACCGGTACGGAGTGATCGGGAAGTGAGGAACATGAAACAGGTGAAACAAGTGGGAATCGGATTGTTAATTGTCGTAGCTGCGATGGTCGTCATCGCGCTTCTTGGGATCGATAGCCGGATGACGGTCGTCGAATATTTGGAGACCACCGATCGCTGGGCGGAGGGATCCGAGATTCGGATTGCCGTCGTAGCGGACTACCATGCCGAACCGTATGGCTCGGAATTTTCGGATGCGATCGCGTCGCTTAAGCCGGATCTCGTCGTGATTCCGGGGGATATTGTGCATCGAAAACTCCCGATTGAAAATGCGTATGCTTTGTCGAGAGAACTCGGTGCCAAATACCCGACTTATTTTGTCACGGGCAATCACGATGTGCGCTCTCCACATTATCGCGAGCTGCTTCAAGTGATGCGCGATGCGGGAGTCGTAGTGCTCGAAGGCGAATGGCGCGATGTCGAGGTCGAGGAGGGGGACATCCTCCGCATTGTCGGGATCGACGATCCGCTCGCCGAGCGGGAAGAACAATTGGACGAAGTTTTTGCGGCGATTCGGGAGAGCAGCGGTGCAGGATCGAATGTTGAGGGATCCGCGCGAAGCGGGGCGGCTACGGAGGGAGTCTTCACCTTGCTTCTGGCACATCGTCCGGAACGCGTGTCATCCTATGCGCTGCACCCGATCGATATGGCTCTGGTCGGTCACGCACATGGGGGACAGTGGAGAATCCCCGGATTGCTCAATGGCCTGATCGCACCGCATCAGGGGCTGTTCCCGAAATACGCGGGCGGTCCTTACGACATCGTGCGAGCAGATGGAGGCAACCTGAAGCTGATCGTCAGTCGGGGGCTCGCCCGCACCACCACATGGGTTCCTCGGATTTACAATCGTCCCGAGCTTCTTTTGGTGCGGATACAGGGTGTGAACGAAGCCGCAAACAAAAAAAGGTAAGAAGCCTCTCAGCTTCTTACCGATTTTATACGGATTGTGACGCAAGCGTCCGGATCGAAGGTTTCCCGCGTCGAAGGGTTCCCGATCGAGCGGCTACCCGTGCGGATTAGGACTCTTTTGCCTTCTTTGCTTTTTCTTCGACTTCTTCTGCTACTTTTTCTACTTTATCGGCAGCTTTTTCTACTTTTTCTGCGCCTTTGGAGAAGGTTTCGGAAATTTTCTCGCTGACCTTGTGGCCAAACTCTTTTCCGCCCTCGATCGCATCGCCGACGACTTCTTTCGTCTTGTTTGCGAATTTCACTGCGCCGTCTTTCACAACTTCAGCGCCTTCGACTGCCTTGTCCGCGATGTCCTTGCGGAGCTCTTTTCCGGATTTTGGAGCAAAGAGCAGTGCGGTGATACCGGAGAGCAACCCTCCGATGGTAAATGCTGTAGCCATTTTACGCGCTGTTTGACGCTTTTGCTGACGTTTTCGCGCGGCACACAGTTCGCGGTATTTTCTTAAAAACATACTGACCTCCATTCTTTTGTCTTCTTCTACATTATATACCGAATATGGGAGAAAGTATGGACAATTTGGTGAATGAAATATTAACAAATATCCGCACGGAGCGTACATCTTTCATACAACCAACCTGTGGTATAATAGGAATACTGCAAAGGAGAGGTACTTCTATGAGCAAGCTGACCGTTGGTCTGTTCAACGACTCGTTCCCGCCGGTGATCGACGGCGTCGCGATGTCGGTGCTGAACTACGCGAAGTCCATACAGAAAAATCTGGGGCGTGCCGTCGTCGTGACGCCTCATTATCCCGGTT
>JAUMWO010000045.1:6318-10726 GCA_030529605.1 Bacillota bacterium
GGACGATTATCCCTTCAAAGTGGTCCGCTATTCGAGCGTCGACGGCGGCAAAAACATCGGCTACCGCATCGGCAATCCTCTTTCGCCGTTCTGCTTCAACCGCGTCGCCAAAGAAAAGCTCGACATCATCCATGTCCACAGCCCATTCACCGCTGCCCTCTTTGCGCGCATGATCCGGCAATACAAGAAGATTCCGATCGTCTTCACCTATCATACCAAATTTGACATCGACCTCGAGAAGCGCGTCGGCCTCGCTCAGATCAAGAACGCGTCCGTCAAGCTCATCCTCAACAACATCAACGCTTGCGACGAGGTCTGGGTCGTTTCCGAAGGTGCCGGCGAGAATCTGCGCTCCCTCGGTTACACCGGTGAATACCGCGTGATGGAGAACGGCACCGACTTTGTGCGCGGACGCTCCCATCCCGATCGCGTGGCGAAATTACGCGAGCATTACAATATAGGCGATGAGCCGGTCTTCCTTTTCGTCGGGCGGATGATGTGGTACAAAAACACCAAGTTCACCCTTGATGCACTGGCAGAAGCCAAGCGCGCCGGGATGCGGTTCAAAATGTTCTGGGTGGGAGAGGGTGTCGATCGCAGCGAAATGATCGATTACGCCCAAGCCCAAGGGATCGGTGACGAATGCATCTTCACCGGAGCGATTCGCGACCGCGAACTGCTCCGCGAGTACTTCACGATGGCGGATCTCTTCCTCTTTCCGTCGACCTACGACACCAACGGCCTCGTCGTCCGCGAAGCGGCTGCTTGCGATTGTCCGTCGCTCGTCATCGAAGGAAGCTGTGCATCCGAGGGCCTCAAACATATGCAAAACGGCATCTTGATTCCCGAAAAGGTCGAAGACTATGTCAAGACCCTGCTCCACGCCGCCGAGCACCGAGGCGATCTGCGTCTGATCGGTGAGCGCGCGGGACGCGAGATCTATCTGTCCTGGGATGACGCGGTCCGCAAGGCGTACCAACGTTATGAGGAAATCGTCGAAGAGCAACGCTACAAACGAAAGAAATAACCTTCCACCCAATCGCGGCTTCGGCCGACGGAGGAGAGCCTGCGCCATGATCGATCATGGCGCTTTTTTTGTGCCCCGATTAAACTTTTGATTCGATTGACCGATATACATATCGTATATTTGCAGATCGAGAAATCCAAGGATAGGAGAACCCCATGAGAATCAATCAATTGTCCCCGGTCAATCTCAACACTGGCACGGATTCGCCGATGAGAACCGGAGAGCGCAGAGCCGTCGAATCCGTCTCTGCAGTGCAGCAACTGCAAGCCGCAAGCAATTCGTCGGACAATGCGAAAGCGGAACACGAAGAGTTCAACGAGGAAATGCTCCAGCAATCCGTGAACCAAGCCAACAAGGTACTGGCGGAGCACAATCGTGTCGTCGAACGCTCGATTCATGAAGTGACCAAGACGGTGATGTACACCGTCAAAGATACCGTGACCCATGAGGTGATCGCCGAGTTTCCGCCGAAACGGATTCAAGACATGATCGCAAAGATGTGGGAGCTCGCCGGACTTTTTGTCGACGAGAAGGCGTAACGAGAGGAGAACACCATGTCCCAAATGAGAATCACCGGATTTGCCTCCGGTCTGGATACCGACAAGATGATTCGCGATATGATGCGGGCGGGCAACGCGCGCGGCGACAAGATGCGCCGCGATCGGACATCGCTCGTCTGGCAGCAAGAGGCATATCGAGGCATCATCGATAAGCTGCAAGCCTTCCAAAAGAACTATTTCGACGTCCTGAAGCCTGCCAACAACTTTCGTTCCGCGACGGCGTTTTCGCAGTTTGACCATTCGGTCATGTCGCAGGGCAAGGCATCCAATGCGGTGAGCATCTCCGTGCGAGCGGATGTGCGGCAAAAGAACCTGCGCATCGATCGCATCGACAGCCTCGCTTCCAAGGATCAATGGACCGGCAATGAGGCGCATATCCGCGGCCTAAAGAGCAAGACCCTCGATCTGGCGGAAGTGAAGGCGGCAGGAAACCTCGAGTTTTCTCTGGCGGTCGGATCGTCGACCAAGAAGATCACGCTCGACACGACCGAGCTCGCCGGCGTCCGGACTCTGGACGATCTCGCAACAGCACTGGGCGCCAAGGTCGCTTCCGCATTCGGTAACGACTTCCGCCAAGTGGTGTCCGTCGACGGCGGGGCGCTCCGATTTGACTTTTCGGGCAGCGAAGTCAAGATGCTCCAGTTTGCCGAAAACGCCAAGTCCCTCGAGGTGCTCGGCATCCGCAACGGTGCCGGCAGCTACGATTACCGCAACAAGCCGATCAGCGAACTGCTGAGGCTGAGCAAGAGCGATCTCGAGAACTTCGAGATCAACGATGTGGCGATTCCGCTGAACGACGAGATGACCGTCGATCAGATGATCAACGCCATCAATCGTTCGGAAGCGGGCGTCAATCTGCGATACAACTCGCTCAGCGATCGTTTCATTCTGCAGGCGACGCGTGAAGGATCGGCGCATGACATCAAGCTCAAGGACGGCTCGGCAGCGGAGAAGGTCTTCGGTAAATTGCTGGGAGCGACGGATCTCATTGCGGCCGACGGCAGCGTCCAACAGATCAACCGCAGTTCCGGAAAGAATGCGCAAGTCACCATCGACGGCGTGTCGATCGTGAAGGGCGAAAACAGCTTCCAATACGAAGGGGTGACCATCACCCTCAACAGCCTGTCGGCGGACCCGATCGACATTGAGACGAAGGTCAACAGCCAACAGGTGATCGACAAGATCAAAGAATTCGTCAAGGAGTACAACGACATCCTCGGCGAACTCAACAATAAAATCAGCGAAAAGAAAAATCCGGATTTCCGCCCTCTGACTGACGAAGAGAAGGAGGAAATGACGGAAAAACAAATCGAAAAGTGGGAAGAGAAAGCCAAGACCGGGATTCTTCGCGGAAGCTCCGAACTCAGCGAATTGGCGAACCGCCTGCGCGGCGCGCTGATTGAATCGGTCGAGGGCGTCGGCATCTCGCTCCGGGATATCGGCATCGCGTCGGCGAATTATGCGGATCGCGGGAAGCTGACCATCAACGAAGAAAAGCTCAAACTTGCCGTCGAGAACCGCTTCGACGATGTCGTCTCACTGTTTACCAAGTCCTCCGAAATCCGTTACAACGACACGGATAAGCGGACTCAGCGTACCAAAGAAGTCGGTCTCTCGCATCGCATCGACGACATCCTGCGTGACTACGCTCGGACGACACGCGATGCGGAGGGCAAGAAGGGTGTGCTGATCGAAAAAGCCGGTCTCCAAAACGACACGAGCTATCTGCTCAATCATCTCTCCCGGCAGATTCGCGATTATGACAACCGCATCGGCGATCTGGTCAAGAAGCTGGCACAGACGGAGAACAAGTATTATCAGATGTTCTCTCGTATGGAGGCGGCGATGTCCAAGATGCAGGCGCAGACCAATTCACTCTTTGGAATGTTCGGCCAAGGCGGTCGGTGATCGATGACGAAGATCGAGATCCTGCAAAAGATTCTGGAGGAGACTTACATCCTCATCTCGGCGCTCGACGCCGAGGACCTCGACATCGTCGAGACCTCTCTCACCAACCGGGACGAACTGATCGGTCGCTACGAAGAGGCGGCGGAGCCGTCGGGGCACGACATCTCCGTGCTCCGGCAGCTGCAAGAGGAATACCGCGATGCGCATGACGAGTCGATGCAGCGCCTGGAGACCTTCCGTCAACTGCTGGTCGAAGCGCAAAACCGCAACCGCACCGCCCGCAACGAAGCGGATAAAACCAAACGCATCCACGATCAATATGCAAATCAGCTCGATCTCCCCGGGATGACGCTCGATTTGAAAAAATAGGAGTAGCTATGGCTGTTATGAATACATTCAATTACTCAAAGCCGAAGAGTTTTGTCCGGATGGACCTCGGGGCCCAGTCGATGCACGCGCGCAATGCGGCGAACGCCCGGCCGGACTCGGTGACTGCAGGCAAGATGGACCAATACCTCGAGTCCAAAATCCTCGCGGCAAAACCGGAAGAGTTGACCTTTATGCTGTACGAAGGCATGGTACGCTTCATCAAGAAGGCGATGCTCTCGTTGGAACAACTCAATTATGAGCGTACCAATGAATTTACTAAGCGCGCTCAGGACATCCTCTCGGAGCTTCGTTCGACGCTCAACATGGACATCCCGCTGAGCCGCGACCTCGATATTTTGTATGAGTACACCGAGTTTACTCTCTTTGAAGCGAATATCGAAAAGAATTTGGAAAAATATTCGACGGCGCTGGAGATGGCCGAGGAATTCAAGCAGACTTGGCAGCAGGCGTTCGGTCTGAGCGGATGAACCGCCCCGACCGGACACATCGTCCCGAGCATGTGAGCCCGACTGACCGGACAAAT
>JAUMWO010000002.1:0-29012 GCA_030529605.1 Bacillota bacterium
CGCCCACGCGGTGGCAAGCGATTCACAGGCGCCTGCCGCCCCGACACTCGAGATTCGCAATGTGAGTTTTCGATATCCCAACGCGGAGCAGGCGGTGCTCCACGATGTGAGTCTGAGGCTCGAAGGCAAACAGAAGCTCGCTCTCGTCGGCCGAAACGGTTCGGGCAAATCGACTCTGATCAAATTGTTGCTCGGTCTCTATCAGCCGACCGAGGGAGAGATCTGGATCCATGGGGAGAGCACGGCAAACTGGTCGGCGGACGACTTCGTCGATTTTTTCTCCGTCGTGTTCCAAGACTTTCAGCTTCTCGCACTCCGGATTGGGGACAATGTCGCGACCTCCGACGTCTGGGATGAGGATGCCGTCCGCGCCGATCTGACCAAGACCGGTCTCGGGGATTTTGTCCGGCGCCATGGCACGGAGAGTTACCTCTACCGTGACTTTGAGACTGCAGGCATCGAGGTATCCGGCGGTGAAGCACAGAAAATTGCGATGGCGCGAGCGATTCATCACGGCGGACGGTTCTTCGTCTTGGACGAACCGACTGCCGCGCTCGACCCGATCTCCGAATACGAGATCTACACCCACTTCAGTACGATCACGTCGGACCATCCGACGATCTACATCTCGCACCGTCTGTCCTCATGCAAGTTCTGCGATGTCGTCGCGGTGATGGAGGAGGGGCGTATCGCCGAATTCGGGACTCACGATGCCCTGCTCGCGCGGGGCGGTCTTTACGCCTCGCTCTGGAATGCGCAGGCGCAACATTATGATTTGGGCTGAGGTTTTTCTCAGCCTTTTTCCTTTGCGTGCCGATATTCGAGATGGAGATATTTTGACTATTTGAACTGAGGAGTGCAAGTTGAACAAGCAAGCAAAGGTCTTAAACTTTAAGAGCATCAAAACTCGAATCGCCGTGCTGATTACGATCCTTTTGGTCGTGGTGTGCCTGCTGATTTTGTCTGCGGGGATGGCCATCACCAAAGCCGGATTTTATAAGCAGATCGAAAGCGACATCGGCATCGTGACGACACAGGCTGCCGAAATGATCGAACATGATTTAAAGAGCACGGAAAATCTGATCGTCAATTTGACCAATACCTATGCGTTGACCAAGGGAATGACGCGCGAAGAGCGTGCCAAATTGTTTGAAGGCATCGCGAAAGAACAGGGCTTCATCGAGTTTCTCTTCGCCAAACCCAATGGGGACGGCGAAAACCTGAACATGGCGGGCGCGACCTTCAACCTCAACCAGCGGGAGTATTTCCAGCGCTCGATTCGAGGCGAGGTGTTCACCAGCGAAATCCTGGTCGACCTCGTCACCAAGGAAAAAATCATCGCGGTCTCCGCGCCATACTATGAAAACGGCAAGATCACGGGAATTTTTGCCGGCATCAAGACCATCGATTTCATCAGCGATATGTGCGGCAATTTCCACTGGGGCGAGTCCGGAATCCTCGCCGTATACGATGACGCGACGAATGTCGTCGGTCACACGCGATCCGAGCTGGTCAAAAATGAACTCAATATCCTGCAAAAAGCGCAGGCGGATCGCGACTTCGCACAGGTCGGTGCGTTCTTTGCCAACGACGTGAAGAACAACGCATCGGGTACGGGAAAGTATCATTTCCTCGGCGCCCAAAAAGTCGCCGGCTTCCACAAGATTCCCGGCAGAAACCTCACCGTCCTCGCTTCGATCAACGAGGACGAGATTTACAGCCGCCTCAACCGACTGTCCGGTCGGATCCTTCTGGTCATCGCCGTGATCGGCTTCGTGTCGGCGCTCATCGTGTACTTCCTGATCGCCGGTTCCATCTCGCGCGTCTTCCTTAGCCTCAAAGGCGACCTCGAAGAGATCGCCCGATACAATCTGCTGGCGGAATCCCGTCGGGATTATTCCGGACGCCGCGACGAAGTCGGTGCGATTTACAACGCCACGATTTCGCTCAAGCAAAATTTCGTCAAGATCGTCCAGCACATTCGCGCCTCGGTGCGTGATCTGGGAGCGGCATCGGTGTCGCTGAGTGAGAAATGCGAAGAAGCCAACCGCACCGTGACCGACATTTCCAACAGCGTCGAGGAGATCGCCAAAGGTGCGACGTCACAAGCCGAGGACAGCCAAAACGGCGTCATCCACATGCAGCAGATCAGCCAGCTCATCCAGGGCAATCGAGACAATCTGGAACGCCTCAACCAGTCGTCGATCCAGACCGAGCAGCTCAAGGACGATGGACTCCAGACGATGCGCGTATTGCTTTCCTCCACCAAGAACAGCCAAGAGATCTCGAGGGACATCAAGGACGCGATGCATCAGACCCGCAGCAGCGTCGACAAAATCAAGGTCGCCGGCGAGATGATCAAGACCATCGCCGATCAGACCAATCTCCTCGCCCTCAACGCCGCGATCGAAGCGGCGCGTGCCGGTGAGGCGGGAAGAGGCTTTGCGGTCGTCGCCGAGGAGATCCGTAAACTCGCGGAAAACTCCAGCTCCTTCACCGAACAGATCAACCAAGCCGTCTCCGAGCTTCTGACCCGCACCGTCTACGCCGTGCAAAAGATCGACGAATCCTCCGGCATCGTGGATGCGCAGTCACACAATGTCGGAGAGATCGAAGAGAAATTTGACGGCATCGCCCGTTCGATCGACGATCTGCGCGGTGCGATCAACCAAATGCTTCTCTCCAACGAAGAGATCTCCAAAGCGCAGGATGCGATGTTCGGTATTATGGAAAATGGCTCGGCGCTCTCGCAGGAGTATGCCGCTTCGACCGAAGAAATCGCCGCCTTGGCTCAGGCACAAAACGAGTCCTTCCGTGTGATCGAACAGGAGAGCCGCGCGCTGTCGCAGCTGTCCCATGATCTCAACGAATTGATCGGCGAATTCAAGGCCTAAGGAGGGGTATGAGCAAGACCGTTACCCTCGTGGCATTTGACGACACCGGCTTGCGGCGGATTTGGGAGATCGGATTCCGCGAGACCTTCCCCGAATGGAAACAAATACGGCGTGCTGCGCGAGAATGGGAGAGCATCCGACACAAGGAGGGACAATGATTCGACGCATCGATGTGACCGAATTGGACCGGTACGGGGATTCCATCCGTAAGATATACGAGGAGGCGCTCAAATTCTCGCCTGCCGCTTCCGAATATCTTTTGACGCGGATCCGCAAGAGCGCTGAAAATTCTCTTCATCCGATCGTTCTGCTTTCCTTCTACGGCGATCGACCGGTCGGATTCGTGTTCGGGTTTGATTTTGCGCCTCAAAATTGGTGGGCGCAACAGATCGATTCGCGGCTGCCGCGTGATTTTGATTGGTATGACAGCACCTTTGAACTCAACGAACTTGCCGTGCTTCCCTCCCATCAAAAACAGAATCGCGGTTTGCATCTGATGCGAGAGCTGCTCGACCAAATGCCGCATCGACACGCCCTGCTAGCCACCAAGAAGGAGGACAACGACCATGTGATCCGATTTTACCGTGCGCTCGGATTTGACGTGGTGATCGACGACTTTCGTTACGCCGGAGATGTCTACGATCTCTCCCTCATTCTGGGTTGGAAACGCGGGGAGCTGAAAAAGTGATCGGTTGAAAATGGGAAAAACCTCCGGGTGAAATTGTAAAAAGTCTCCGGGTGTGCTATTGTAGGGTTGAAAATTCAAGGTCTACATCAGGGGGTGCAAATGGAGCGTTCGAAGTACTGGCCACGCATCATTGACCGGCAGATCTCCGAATATTTGTCGACCTTCGGAGCCGTTTGCATCGAAGGTCCCAAATGGTGCGGCAAGACTTGGTCGGCACGATTTCACTCGTCGAGCGAAGTGCTCATCGGTGATCCGCACAACAACTTCCAAAACCGTAAACTTGCAGAACTGTCGCCAAGCCTGGTGCTGGAAGGAGATGCCCCGCGGTTGATCGACGAATGGCAGGAGGTTCCGACCATCTGGGATGCCGTTCGATATGAGGTCGACCGCAGAGGTGAACCGGGACAATTCTTACTCACCGGCTCTGCGACACCCAATCACAAGGGAATCATGCACAGCGGAGCCGGGCGTATCGCAAGGCTTCGGATGCATCCGATGAGTTTATTTGAATCGAGGGATTCCTCCGGCAAAGTCTCGTTGCGCGCTTTGTTGGACGGCGCGATATCGCCAGTCGTGACCGGAGAGGTCGAGTTGGTCAAGCTGCTGCATTTGATCGTAAGAGGCGGCTGGCCTGCGGGGATCGGTCGCTCGCCGCAATCGGCTCCTTTGCTCGCCAAGCAATACATCGATGCCGTATTGGAAGACGATATTTTTCGCATGGACGGCGTACCGCGGGACAGCAAAAAGATGAGATTGCTCCTTCGCTCTCTGGCGCGCAACGAAAGCACGACGGTGAGCAACCGCAAGCTTCAGCAGGACATCCGAGAGAGAGATGAGGAAGCCCTTCATGTCAATACGGTTGCGGAGTATCTCGATATTTTCGAGCGTCTCTTTTTGACCGCAAATTTACCGCCTTTTGCGACCAAAGTACGCTCTGCACTGCGCGTCAAGCAATCCGAGAAGCGACGTTTTGTCGATCCGTCCTTGGCTTGCTCCTTGCTCAACCTGACTCCGGAGGCACTATGGAACGATCTGGAGACAGCGGGCTTTCTATTTGAATCGCTGTGTTCTCGCGATCTCAAGATCTACGCCGAGTCCATCGGAGGTACACTCTACCATTACCGCGATTACGAAGGCAATGAGATCGATGCGGTGATCGAGATGCCGTCGGGGGATTGGTACGCATTCGAGATCAAGCTGGGAGCCAATCAAATCGATTCGGCAGCAGAAACTTTGCTGAAACTGAGAAATCGGATTGCGATGGACCGCGATGGGCGTCCACCCAAGCGACTGTTCGTCATCTGCGGCTTGAGCAATGCAGTCTATCAAAGGGAGGATGGCGTGGTCGTCGTTCCGATCACCGCGTTGCGTGACTGATGAAACTCTATCTTGCGAGCGCCTCGCCGAGGCGATATGAGATTATGAAGATGATGCCCTTCGCGTTTGCGGTGCATGTTCCAAGCTTTGACGAACGAGCTTACGAGCAGGAGCTTCTTGCGGATGCAGCGCATCGCCCGGCTCCGGCCGAGCTCACGTGTCAAATCGCGAAGGGCAAGGCGCTCTGTGCGTATCGTGAGCTCAAAGCGCAGTTCCCGGACGAGTCGGTGCTCGTGCTGTCGGCGGATACCATCGTCGTATTGGACGGCGAAGTGTTCGGCAAGGGCGAAACCAGGGAGCGTTCTTTGGACATGTTGAACCGCTTGAACGGTAAGATGCATGAAGTGATCAGCGCCGTGTGGTTGGTTGGGGATGCAAGTCCGTCCGTACGATCCGGCGATGTCGGCGGTTCGGGATCTGAGGAGCCCGCGCGCAGCATCGCAAGCGCCGAGCGAAGCGGGGCGCTTGCGCCCGAAGTGATGGAATCGGTTCTCGAAGTGAGCCGCGTGTACTTCGGGATGTCGGATCCTGCGCTTTTGGAGCGTTATGTCGATCTCTATCGTCCTTTTGATAAAGCGGGGGCGTACGGGATTCAGGATGGGGGAGCGCTGCTGATCGAGCGCATCGACGGCAATTATCACAACATTATGGGCATGCCGCTGCGCCGGGTGTATTTGCTGCTGAGCCGGTATTTGGAGGCGGATCCGAAGGAGGCGAAATGAATCTCCTGTATTTTTTTGACAATCACCTGAAGCCTTTCGTCATGAAGGGCACCAAACTTTGCAATCCTGCGCCGACGGGGGTGTATGCGGAGGGGATTCGCTGCATCCGCCAGCACGACGTCAACTTGTGGTTTTATACCAAGGGGGAGACGACGATCGCGATCGATGCCGGACATTATCGAGTTCGCGGAGCGGGGGATTTTGAACGCATCGGGGTGGATCCGCAGGCGATCGGGCATCTGTTCTTGACGCATGCGGATGTCGATCATGCGGGAGGCATCGATGCGCGTGCGGACAATTTATACCCGCAGGCTCGGGTCTATCTCGGGCGGAAGGAAGAGCCCTACATCACGGGCAAGATGCATCGTTTCCGCCGACTCGGTGTCAAAATCAAAAACTGCGTGCGAATCCGACCGGGGTATCGGCTGTTGGACGACGGAGAGGTCGTCGACGCTGGCGGGATCGAGGTGCGGGTGATCGATACGCCGGGGCACACCTACGGGCATGTCTCGTATCTCATCGACCATCGGATTTTGTTTAGCGGGGACTGCCTCGCCATCAAGGAAGACGGCGGGTACAGTTTCCCCGAATTCTTCAATCAGGATTCGGAGCTCAACAAACGATCGATCCGGGCTTTGGAGGAGGCGCTCGCCGGAGTGCCGCTCAAGGCGGTGTGTTCCGGGCACAGCGGACTGTGGATCGGGCGTGAGGATCTACATCGGCATATTTTCGCGCATCGAACGGAGTCCGCTCCGTTCAGCAAAAAACAACCCTTTGACGACCGGGCGCCGAGCGACATTCGACGCTAAGGTTGATACGGAATTTCTTTCGATGAAAAAAATGAAAATCGCTGTTGTTCAAGGACAATACAGGGTATAATGGGAGAGATTCGTCACTATTTCGGTAAGAAAACCGGTAATTGTGTATCGAGTCTAGTACATTACCAGGGGTTGTTAGGAAACCATGACGATTGAAGAACTGAAATCCGGTGATGCGAATGAGCTTTATCAACAGTTGCGGCTGTTGATCTTGTCTGCACCGATGAATGGGAAGCAGGTCATTCAGGAATTTCGGGATTGTGATCGCTATCAAGATGATTTTTTGTATCGACTGGCGGTGGATTCTGCCAGCCTCATTGCGCATGGCGTGATGGGAGAGCATCCTTATGTCGCTTCGATGGCGCCGGAGCTGATCGAACGCGCTGCGGCGATCGGGCATGTGGAGCTCGAGGCGACCAACTGGATCAATCTCGGGACCACCTATGGGATTTTGGACAGCTTGGAGCGTGCGCTCGAATGCTATTGCCATGTCATCAACATCGAGGAAAAACGAAACCAAGTGACCATCTTGTCTTCGGTCGCCTATTATAATCTTTCTCTGCTCTATTTTACGGTGGAAGGCTACGAAAAATCGCTCGACTACATCGAGCGTGCCATCCAAGTGCTCGATGCGGTGGGAGAGCGATCGCTGATGTATGCGTCGCGTTCTCTCAACTATTTGTCGGCAAAGCTGCAAATGCTTTGCCGAACGGGACGTGTCGATCAAGCGGATGCGGTGTACGACAAGCTGAAAACCATGGATTATTCCGGTTTGGTCGGCGAATCCAAATTTGCATATTATGCGGCAGAGCTTTACTACATCTGCTATACGACGGACGGAATGCGCTCGCGTGAGGCATTTGACCGGCTGTTTGCGCTCATCGACGGCCGCGACCTCGCTCACCAGTACACGACGATCCACGCCTTTGTCGGACTCTGTGAGAAATTGGGCTATCCGATCGAGATCTACCGTGATCTGCTCGAGCGTGCGGCGGATCTGCCGGATACCGCGTCCAACCATGTGCATCTGGGGCTGTATCGGTCACTGCGCGAATACTATCGCATGACGGGCGATCGCGAGAAATTTGAAGCGATCACCGAAAAGTACATTCAATATCTGGAGCGAGCGAAGGAGAGCGGCACCGAACAGCAGCGCTCTTCGTTGGAGACGGTGGAGGTCCTGATGTTTGGACATCGGATGACCGAAACCAGCACGCGAAATGTCGAACTCAAATTGCTTGCCAATGAGGCGATCAAGACGAAAAACGCCCTTCAGGAAGCGTACAACAAGCTCGAAAAGATTTCGTCGATGGACGGGCTGACGCAGATCAGCAGCCGCCGTGAGTTTGAAAAGCGCTTTCTCGAGCAGCTGTCGAAAGCGGAGCGGGAGAAACAATCCGTCGCCGTCTACATGGTCGACATCGACAATTTTAAGGTCTACAACGACACCTACGGCCATCTGGAGGGCGACGAGGTGCTCAAAGCGGTGGCGCGCATCTTCCGTGAGAACCTCGACGGTTCGGGCGGACTTTCGGCGCGCTTCGGCGGAGAGGAATTCATCGGCGCGATCGCAGGGCTCAGCGAGGAGCAGAGCGAACGCATCGGAGAAAAGATCCTCCGCGACATTCAGGCGCTCGGGATCGAGAACCGATCCGTTCCGCTCGGCGTCATCACGGTCAGCGTCGGTATCGCCTTTGCCGAGACCATCCGATCCGGACAACGCTCCGAACTGATGCGGCTGGCGGACATTTCGCTCTATGAAGCGAAGAATACCGGCAAGAATCGCGCGGTTTTGAGGAGAATTTAGGGATCTCGCATGGGATTGTTCGATAAGATCAAAGATACCGTCTTTTACAAAGACAGTTCGGAAGCGGAGCGCCACTTGGAGGAATTGCTCCGCTTTCGCGAGTCGGCACCTCCGGCACTCCAAACTGAGATGGATCGGGAGCTGCGTCTCTTGGAAGCCGGAGTGTTCGGCGAAAAACAGGTGCGGTTTGAGCTGCGAAACAGCCATATCCCGATGCTGGTATTGCAGGATCTACGCTTTGAGTTTGACGGACGTACTGCGCAGATCGATTATCTGATCTTGACGCGCAAACTCAATTATGTGGTCGAGTGCAAGCATCTGTACGGCGACATCGAGATTACGCAGAACGGTGATTTTGTTCGTACGATGCAATTTGGAAACGAGAAGAAGCGCGAAGGGCTTTATTCGCCGATCACTCAGAACCGCCGTCACTTGGAGCTGATTCGAGCGATGCGATCGGCAGAGAAGAATCTGTTAATGCGCGCTTTGTTTGAAAAATTCTTTTATCACAGATATCGTTCCGTCGTGGTGCTTTCCAATCCCAAGACGATTCTAAATGCTCGTTACGCGCCGAAAGAGGTGCGGGATCAGGTGATCCGTGCGGATCAGTTGGCAGAATTTATCCGCAAGCTCGATGCCTCGATTCCGAAAGACGAAACCAAGAGCGAGTCGGATATGCTCGAGCTGGCGAAGTACTTTCGTTCGAAGCATAAGCCGCAGTATCTCGATATTACGGCACCATATCGCAAGCGACTCGAAGAGCTTCCAAACTCTGCCGAGATGCCTGTGGAAGCACCGGTGGTGCAAGTGCTCTGCCCGAAATGCGGTGCGAAGATGATCCGCCGCCGCGCGACCAAGGGGGAACGTGCAGGAAAAGAGTTCTTTGGTTGTTCGCGGTACCCACATTGCCGGGGGATCGTGAATGTGGAATAGCCCGGTTTGGGCTTTTTTTTATTTGATTCCTATTGTAGGGTTTCTTTTGATTCGGTATACTGAAGGCGAGGTGAAGGATGAAGGAGTATTATCTTGCCATCATCGGTGATATTGTAAATTCAAGGGAAGCGAGCGACCGGTATGAGGTGCAGCGCACGCTTAAAAACGTGCTTGCAGAGGTCAATGCCGAATTCGGCGCCGACATTGCCGCCAGATTTGCGATCACACTGGGCGATGAATTTCAAGGTCTTCTCAAAGTTGGGAGCCGCTTACCCGAGCTGCTTCGGCGTATGCGCGATGCGCTGGCGCCGGTTTCTCTGCGCTTTGGCATCGGATACGGCACGATTACCACGGAGCTGGATCCCGATGCTGTTGCGACAGCGGATGGACCGGCATTTTATCGTGCGCGCGAGCGGATCGAGGCGGTCAAAAACCGAGAGCGACGCTATATGACCGCTCCGACCGACACCATGTTTTCGGTGGGGACGGATGGTACGGAAAGCTCAGCGCCCGCGCCCGCAAGCGCATCAGCCGACGAGGCTCTGGTCAATGCTCTGTTTTCGACTTGCTTTGCACTGCGTGCCAAATGGACGGCGCGCCAGACCGAGATCATCGCGGCCTTCCGGCGCAATCAAAACCATCAGTATCGTACTGCCGCAGAGCTTGGAATCCGACAATCCGGAGTCTACAAGGCGCTCAAGAATGCCGATTATTATGTGTATGAGGCGGCGCAGGAGGCTCTGTCTCGCTATTTTGGTCAGTTGTATTTCGGTCAGGTGATGGAGGTGCAGGATGTATGATTTGCTGTTAGTGACGATGTTGCTCGGTCATGTGCTGGGTGACTATTACTTTCGCATCGGAAGTCCGGCGAACGGGCTCGGTGAGTCGCTTCTGCGATTTATCCTATGGCATCTGGTTTATGGACTAACGGTCTCACTCTGTGTGGTGCCCCTCTTCGGTTTTGATCTTTTGCCGGTGATCGTCGTGCTCGTCGGGTGGCGTATCGCCAATTCCACGGCTCTACGGTTCATTTACCGCCGGAGCCCGAACGAGCAGCGTTCGCTCACCATCTATTTTGCGGTGACGCAGATCCTAACGCTGTTTCTGATCGGCATCACGGTGGCTTGGATGACGCTGCGAAGCATTCCGCTCGCTACGGATTCCGGCATTCTACCTGTGACCCTTGCGCTCGGTTGGGATCTCAAGGCCATCCTCGTTTGGGCGACCGCGGGCTTGCTCATCCTGCGTCCGAGCCGGTATACGATCGCATTCGTGCTCGAACGATTTCGCGTCGCCGAGTGGCCGCGTGGACTGACCCATGCCGGCGCGTTGATCGGCGTACTGGAGCGCGCCATCGTGCTTCTGTTACTTGCGGTCGGGCAGTTCGGTGCAATCGGTCTGGTGCTGACCGCCAAGTCGATCGCGCGATACAAATCCATTTCCGAGTGCATCAATTTTTCCGAGTACTATCTGATCGGAACCTTGCTGAGCAATCTCGCCGTGATCGGGATTTTCCTGTACACGCAGGTTATGGCGTAGTGGGAGCAAACGAATCCCAAATCCTAGCGTCCGACAGCGTCTCAACCAGTCTCTGAGTAAAAGCTTGCGCGAGCCGCTCTCCTTTTTCTTTGGTCGCGG
Organism: Bacillota bacterium; assembly: GCA_030529605.1. GTDB lineage: Bacteria > Bacillota > Clostridia > Peptostreptococcales > Acidaminobacteraceae > JAUMWO01. The sequence goes on from JAUMWO010000002.1 coordinate 10,878, forward strand.
CAAATGCTTCACCCATCACGCCATTTTCGGTATGCGTCTCCATGCGACGGAAAGTCGCGATGTCTCCCCGTGCCTCGGCATCGGTGCATGCACCGGGATTGCCCGAGGTGCTGCGGTAAATCGGATCGACGAGGCGTTCGTCGTAGGCGAGCATCAGAGATGTTTCGCTTTCGCAGGCGTGGATCATCCCGTTTTGGCGCTCCAAATACTGCGTTTCTTCCACTCCGTTGAAATAACTGGTGAAGAACACCGGAAACCCCAGCTTTTCGTTGATTTCAATCAGGGCAGTCTGGACGGGATGTCGGTTTCCGCCATGGCCATTGACGATGACGATGCGACGAAACCCATGCGCCGCGATCGACTGGCAGTACTCGGTGAGGTAGGGGAGAAAGGTCGACGGATTGAGACTGATCGTGCCGGGAAAACTCATATGATGTTTCGAGTTGGCGACGGAGATGGTCGGCGCGACGACGGTAGGGATTCCTCTCGCTTCCAGCCCTTGAGCTGCGCGATCCGAAAACCAGGTCGCCATCAGAGCGTCGCAGCCGACGGCGAGATGCGGGCCATGTTGTTCGATTGCCCCGAGCGGGATCAAGACGATCGCTTGTTTTTCCGCAAGGGATTTGATTTCTCGAGAATTCAAGTGTTCCCATCGATTGGAGCGCATACTTCCTCCTGCATGATTTGATTGATTTCAGTATAGCACGGGAGATGCCTCCCGGGGAGCGAGCGAACGATGACTCACGACACTTTGGCTGGTTAGCGTAAAAAAGAAGCACCACCAACTGCAGACACATTCAAACGAGGAGGGAGAAGTGTAACCTGTTCGACCTGCTTCACTTGGTGGTGCTTCGGATAAAGACTCAATCCTAAAACCCGAGATCCTCGTTGACCAAAAGAACCTGAATTCGTTCGGCTTCCCTCGAGAATCCGATTCGGAGATATTTACAACACATTCTTGACTTCGCTCGGCAATCGGAGCACTCGTTTGTCTCTGCGCAAGGGAGATCCTTCTTTCCTCTACGTTTTGCATTCATAGGAGCTGCGATGGTTTGAATCCGTGTTTCGGCTTCCGATGCATCAAGCACGATCTTATTGACTCCAGCTACGACAACAACCTTTTTCGGACCGTAGGCGAATGCAGCAACTCGATTACCCGTACCGTCAACTAGGAAGAGCTCTCCGTCCTGAGAAATTGCAGAGACGCTACTGAAGTAGAAATCGGACTTCATACTGTCCAGTATATTCTGATCTCGATTTTCAGCACTGCCGCGGCAGTCGATATAACGACAACCGACTTTGTGCAAGAGGTCGTGAAAACCGATTTGATCCAAGGTAGTGGATCCTCCGCTTGCCACAACGGCATCGGGGGACAGGATCGATTCAATGTATGCTCTCAGAGAAGTACGGCTTTCAAACCACCGAGCGCTGATTTGTCTTTCGCCTAGCACTTTTATGAGGTCTTGAATCGGCTTGCTTTCGTTCCTGTCCTCATTGTCTTCGCTCGGGAGATAGACAAACCCATCCATAATTCTACGTGCGGTCCGAATGACTCCGACCATTTTTACCTCTTCGCCGTCCATGACTACTTTTGCTGTCGTCGAGCCACTCACATGACCGAGTCGTACCGATTCATTTGAGGATTTCCGTACCAATTGATGCACGAGGGTGCCCTCGATTTTTGACGCAGCTGCTGTTGCAACAGCGAGAGACATCGGATAGGCTCGATGCAGTTTTCCTAAATTAAACCCACGACAGCAAAGGTCGATCTCATCCTTTGAGATTTGTTTTCCGTCCAAGTCCTTGTAATCTTGAGGTTGCGATATAAACGCGATCAATGGAGTGGAACTTCCGTTTTCCAAGACTTCTTCCCACGATTTTGCCAATCCCATTTTTTCTGCCGCAACAGCGCGTATTGTTTCGATTCGTCTTAAGAAATCTTTATTTTCGTTGAGTTCCACACTTTCTGTTCCGTTTAATCCGAGATCTTGAGCACGTATGAAAACGACCGGATTGGCACAATCGAACAATGTCATCTCGATCGGATCGTATCCGGGGATCGGATGAATTTCGCTCCGGTTTCCGCTAGGGAAGGCTTTTCCTGTGCCTGCACCGGTCGGCTCGTGGAAGAAGACATCGATCGGAGAACTGCTTCCCGGAACACCTTCGATAATTGCATCCCCGGAATACAGTGGCTTCCCATTTTTCGTTCGGACATGCTCTTCAATAACTTTGCCGGTATTCACTTGGAAAATTTTTACTTTCGTAATTGGGTCAGTTGCTAAAACCAAACCTTCATCAATGGAGAAGGGACCGACGGCAGAAGAAATGTTGCCGCAGTTCATGTTTTCGTTGACGATCGGTCGATCAATTTGTACCTGAAAGAATTCGTAATCCACATCGATCCCTTCCTTGTCGGAAGGGGAGATCACTGCAATTTTGCTCGTCGAGGATACGGTTCCCCCCATACCGTCGATCTGTTTCTTGTCCGGAGAACCCATTACTTTGAGAAACAGTTCCGGCCAGAGAGAACGATCAGCTGGGAGATCTTTTTTATGGAAAATGACTGCTTTACTGGTTCCGCCGCGCATGTAGACGCAAGGATATCGTTTCATAGCTCCTCCTTTTGCGTGATCTGTTTCATTCTCTCTTTTTTGCTTCGAATATGTCGCATCACCAACGGGGCAAAGAAGGAAATCAGAGAGACGATAAACAGTGCGACCGTGATCGGACTTTTGAAGATATCAAGGAAATTATCGTATTGTTGGCAGATGCGGATCAGATTGGATTCCGCATCACGTCCCAGTAAGAACCCAAGTATCATAGGCAGAACCGGAAAATTGTTTTCCTTCATCAGATATCCGATGATTCCCAGTAGGATCATCAGTCCCATATCGAAGGTCGTCAAACGATCCGAATAAGATCCCATCAAGGTAAAGATCAGAATGATCGGAAGAAGATATCGATTCGGAATCTTGACGATGTAGGAGGCGAGCATACATACGATGGTTCCTATGATAAGCATGACAACTTGTTGCAAGAAGAGTGAAGAAAATGCAGTGTAAATAACATCTCTATGGTCGATAAATAGCTTTGGTCCGGCCGCCCACCCTTGGAGAGCGAGAGCTCCAAGCATCATTGCAGTGGATGACGAACCCGGAATTCCTAAGACGAACATTGTCGCCAATGCGCCACCTTCCGAAGCATTGTTAGCTGTTTCGGCAGCGATTAGTCCTTCCGGGACACCGGTTCCGAATTGTGCCCCTCTTTTGGAGAACGGTTTTGTTTGATTGTAGGAAAGAACGCTAGCTACCGAAGCGCCTGCTGCAGGAATGATTCCCACTATGACTCCGGTAATGGAGCAGAGTATCGTCTGAATCGGTCGCTTGACCACATCTTTAAATCCTTCCAGAATCGAGCGCAGTCCGGTAGATCCTCGATTAAACTGAGGGGGTGTACTTTGGTTAAGTGCCAGTTTCATAACCTCCGGTAGAGCGAGCAATCCGATCAGAGTTGGAACCAGTGGCAAGCCTTCAAATAAAAACATGTTGCCGAATGTTCCTCTCACGCCACCGATTGTGCTGATACCGATCGTGCTGAGCAAGATCCCGAACAATCCTGAGAAAACCGATTTGGTAGGACTTTTGCTCAAACTACCGACGCAACTGATTCCGAATACCATGACCATAAACATTTCCCCATTTCCGAATTTAAGGGAAATATTGGCCATCGGTTCCGTCGCCAAAACAAGAAAGACACATCCGATGAGACCTCCGATCACGCTGGAAAGTAGTGCAATCCCCAGAGCACGTCCTCCTTGCCCCTTTTGATACATCGGGTAGCCGTCAAGCTGAGTCATAATGTTTGCCGGAGAGCCCGGAGTGTTGATGGAAATCGCCGTTACGGCTCCACCGAATAGCCCTCCTGTGTAGATCGAGAGCAAAAAGACGAGAGCAATCAGAGGCTCCATATGGTATGTAAATGGAAGCATGAGTGCAATTCCCAAGCTTCCCGTGAGCCCCGGAAGCGCTCCCAATATCAATCCAAGCGTCACTCCGGCAAACATATAGAGGAGCGCGCCATTTTGTAGAATTAAAAGAAACCCGTTAAAAAATGCATCCATAAAGTCACCTCAACTCATAAGTGGAGAATTCCCGGTGGCAATGGCACATTCAAGAAGACTCCGAACACAAAGTAGACGATTGCAGTTAGTACCAGGGGCATTATGATGAGGGGAATCCATCTCCGGACATCCATAATCCATAGGATTGAGGCCACCAAAAGCGGGATGGTGATCAAAAATCCCAGTGGTTCGATCAGGACGACAGACATCAAAAGTAAGGCAAAGACCGCGACCAGTCGATAATTTTTCTTTTCCGCGGGAGTTTTGGTTTGCATCTGTTGTTCGGAATCGGTGACCTGCTCCGCATGCATCGCTGCTTCGGCTTTCGTCTCCTTGTAATCGATGAAAAGATTGACGAAATAAAAAACTACAAGAAGAATGAAAACCGGTTGAATTAAGATTGCGTTCTTTTCCGGAAGTTTCTTTACTTCGAGGAAGTAGTAGGTAGCCCATAGCAGAATTAGGCTTGGTATGAACATTTTTTTTATGAATTTGATCATGCATACCTCACTCAAAAGCAGAATGACTCGGTGCGGGAGAATCCCGACACCGAGCAGGGGACTGTCAAGGTACCGTGTTAATTTGCACTTAGCGCATCTTTATATTTTTCGACAAACTCAAACAAGCTTCGCTGTAATGCATCGCTTTCTTCCGGTCCGTAGAAGTGTGTCACGGCCTCCGTTCCATTGTCTTGACGCATCTTCAAGTATTCCGGATTCTCCAGAGCTTCTTTGTAGGTTTCCACTAAAGCAAGGAAACGTTCCGGATGATTCTTTTTTGCCTCAGCAGGAAGCGCGATAATTCGGCTCGATCCAAGTGATAGGGGCACATCCAATTTCGGCCAGGCTTCTGTCGTACAAGGGGTATCCGGCCAGATGTCATTGCGCTTGTCACCGACTACAACGAGAGGCATTGCAGAATCACCGAGCCCGAGATCACCGCTCGCTGTCCCTGCCATAAAATCTACGTGTTTTCCTAGGAGAGCGGTACGCATGTCGGCTCCGCCTTCATATGTGACAGTTTTAAAGTCAAGTTTGTACTCTTCTTTTAGGATTTCCAGCAGGATATTTCCGGCGCTACCTTGAATGTTGGCACAAGTGATTTGTCCCGGATTGTCCTGGATAGCTTTGATTAAAGCCTCAATGGTTTGATATGGAGAGTCTTTGAGGACGGTTAGTGTCGCGGGATCCACCACCTGCATATTGATGATCGAAAAATCATCGATTCCAAATCCCGGATTTTGACTGACGTACATATTACTTTGGTACGTCTCCGTGTACGCCAATAGTGTTGTCGCATCTTTCGGTTGCCAGAGGACATGTTGGCTACTCAACTGCCCGTTTGCTCCGACTCTGTTTTCAACTACGAATGTGCATTTTGCAGTTTCTTGCCAGAATGGAATGAGTTGTCGGACCATCACGTCAAGGCTTCCACCAGCTTTGAACCCCATGACAATCGTGATCGTTTTTCCTTCGAGCCAAGCTCGATCCACAACAGTATCTTGCTGCGGAGTACTTTCGTTTGCTGCGGATTCAGTATTTGTTGTGGTCGCCGTTGTTTCAGAACTTGGATTTGAACAGGAAGTGATGGACATGATGATCACAAGAACAAGCATCGCAACAAGTATCTTTTTCATAGTCATTCTTCTCCTTTTCATGATTCGATTCGCAGTGATGGCAACTATACAATCCAGCTATTACACAGCTTCGGTACTACAGCTCGAAGTCGAGTAGAGGAATGTACTGTTGTCCGGCATGCATGTCTCTCTCGTATCGGAAACCTTGTGGCTCTTTTCTTGGGATAGAAACTTTGATGATTCCGAGATCATCGAGAAAGAACAGTTTTAATGTTTCCGGTGACGTTTCGAAGGCAGCAGAAAGCTTTTCCTTGGTCATATTTTTTGAATTCTTGATTGTGAGGTAGTCTTCGTTCCGGTCAGTAAAGATATCCATCGTGATCCAGAACGGTCCGGCATTTTTGCTTCTCACAAACTTGGAAACCTCTTTAATTGTCATTTTTTCACCCCTTATACTCAATCTTCACATAGGCCAACGGGTCTTCGACTGTCATTACATGGTTTAGAACGAACTCATAAATCGGTCCGCGCTCGATTTCTGCCGGGGAGAACGGGAATGCAAACGACGGAAGTGGCAGATCCGGGTCAAATGGACAGTGCAGGAGTGCGGGGTTAAATGCTTTTGCCAGCTGCGTTGCCGACTCCTGTGTATCGGCTGTAACTGTAAGTAGGAATCCCAATTCGTTCGGTACATAGCCTTTAGGGACGGAGCCGCCATAGGTCGCATTCCATCCATACGGCTTCAGAGAGTAGGAGATGTCACTGATATTGATTTTTGCTCTTTGCAGCCGAGTTGCCGTAAATTCTTCCACCCGTTTAATCCATTCCTCAGGTTGTTCCATAATCTGTCGGTCTCGAACCCCGACCAATGTAATTGTCTGATATCCTGCAAGTCGAGCACCTTCAAGCTTCATTGTATATGGTGTCTTTGTATATTTCGCTCCGGACACTCGGACTTTACCGCCTTCCAATTGCTCATATTTTGCGGTTCCGGTATCGATGATGCACCCCGGTTCTACCATGACGATCGGATCGGCGTTTTCGTAAAGTAGGTGAGCTGCGATCGAATAGACGGAGCAAGTATTGTCTGAAGCACTCGCTTGGATTACAGCGCTATCCTTGTCGAATTCGACAATAACTCCGCCATTGGTTGCTGTGTCTGTGCAGAGAGGACCACATTCTACAATCTTAGCGACATGCCAAGCAACACCCGGATCGACTCCCCGGATTAAAGGAAGGGACGCGATGATTCCGGTATCTGTGGCTCTGCCGCAAAGTACAAGTCCTGCGCCTTGATTCAGTGCTTCGATGAACGGTTCGACTCCGGCGAGAGCCACGATATTCGAACACGTTTCGAAAGTGTCAGCATCGATTGCGGGTGCCCCATCCAGTGCTCGAATTTCATTCTTTTTAAACTTCTCTTTGAGCATTTTGGGGTCTTGTTGTGTATAAATTTTAGCTATCTTGGTTTTGAGGTCGGCTTCCGCGAGAATTTCCTGTGCGATTTCTTCGTACAAATCCACTCCGGAGTTCGTGCCGCTTGTTCCGCAAGATCCTATGATAACTGGTATGTTTTTTCGAACACCATTTTCCAAGATCATTCGCATATCGCTTTTAATCGCGGATCGAGCGTACTTCGTCGTACCTTTTCCTAAGTAGAATGGACCGGAGTCTGTCGAGCCCGCATCGACTGCGATCGCATCCACATTCTGTTCCATCGCATGAACAGCATCTTCCCAACCGATTCCGAGTCCAAGCGCTCCAGCCGGGATATAAATCTTGCACAAACTCATAGTGACACCTTCCTTTCTTTTAGATATGGCAGTAGTCCGCCGGCGATAACAATCTCTTCTTGACTCTTGGTGAGCGGATGTTTCATTTTATACACGGTATTTTGAGAAAGATTTTGGACAATAAATGCGTTGTTGGAAATCGAATGTATAACGTTAAGGATCTGCAATTCGTCGCCCTGCTGTACTTGTTCGTAGTCAGTCACATTTTGAAATTCGAGAGGTAGGATCCCGAAATTCGCGAGGTTTTGGACATGGATTCGAGCGAAAGATTTTGCAAGGATTGCTTTGACATTTAAAAATCTAGGGGAAAGCGCTGCATGTTCACGACTGGAGCCTTGACCGTAATTGCTACCTGCCACAATGATTCCGCTTCCGGCTTTTTGAATTCTCTCTGGAAATGACTCATCGACACGAGTGAGAACATATTGGGAGATCGCCGGAACATTGGATCGAAGTTTTACGATATGGCTGGCTGCAGGAATGATGTGATCGGTCGTGATGTTGTCTCCAACTTTGATTTCGACTCGAGTGCGAATGGTCGGATCCATCGGGTAAAAGTCCGGTAGCGGTTGAATGTTTGGTCCTTTGAACACTTCGACTTCCGGATTCGCTCCATTTGCTTGAACGAGCATGCGATCATCGATTAAAAACTCCTCAGGCTCCTTCACTTGGCAAATTTCATTCGCATATTCTTCGGCAGTTACAAATGTACCGGCGATCGCTGAAGCTGCACAGGTTTCCGAGCTTGCCAAGTATACCAGCGCGTCCGCGGTCCCGCTCCTACCTTTGAAGTTGCGATTTGTTGTCCGAAGAGAAACCCCTTCGCTACCTGGAGCCATTCCTCCACCGGCGCAGGCGGTACATCCTACCTCGAGAATACGAACTCCGCTTTGGATCAAATCCGCGATGACACCGTTGCGAGCCGCCATTTCAAATACTTGCCTCGAACCGGGAGAAAGTCCCATTTCAATATCCGGGTGAACCATTTTCCCCTTGAGAATACGAGCAACTTTTACGAGATCGGTATAAGAAGAGTTGGTACAAGAACCGATAAAAATTTGTTGGATGGGCTTCCCGGTCAGATGTTTTACCTCAGTCACGAGGTCGGGCATATGCGGCTGCGCTACCAAAGGTTCCAGAGAAGAGAGATCGATCACAATGTGATCGGCGTAAGCTGCACCGGGATCCGGACCGAGCTCCACAAAATCTTGCTCACGTCCCTGTGCTTTTAAAAACTGTCGAGTGATCTCGTCACTAGGGAAAATTGAAGTGGTTGCTCCGAGTTCGGTTCCCATATTCGTGATCGAAGAGCGAGCCGGAATCGAAAGGCAATTGAGACCGGGACCTGTGTATTCAAATGCTTTGTTGACTCCACCTTTTACACTGAGACGACGGAGCATTTCCAAAATAACGTCTTTTGCAGTAACCCAAGGACGTAATTGACCGATTAATTCAACATTAACAATCGCCGGCATTTTAAGTTGGAAAGGTAATCCGGCCATAGCAGTCGCGACGTCCATTCCTCCTGCTCCAAAGCCGAGCATCCCGATCCCACCTGCGGTCGGGGTGTGACTGTCCGAACCGAGCAGTGTTTTTCCCGGTTTACCAAGCCGTTCCAGGTGGACTTGGTGACAAATTCCGTTTCCGGGTCGAGAGTAAACAATGCCGTGCTTCTTGGCGACAGTCTGAAGATACCGATGGTCATCGGCATTTTCAAATCCGACCTGGACGAGTTGATGATCCACATAGCTTACGGAGACTTCCGTTTGAACTTCCGGAACCTGCAGAGCCTCAAATTGCAGATAAGCCATAGTTCCTGTCGCATCCTGCGTAAGCGTTTGATCGATTTTGAGAGCGATTCCTTCACCTGCTTGCATCGTTCCGCTGATCAGGTGTGACTTCATGATTTTTTCAATCAATGTAAGAGCCATTGTTTCCACCTTTCTGTTACGAATGCCGAAAGTTCTGTCAAGGTACCTCATTTAGAGCATACTTGACAGGATGTTATGAGTCAAATAGAATATCTATGATAACCTCATAACAAAATTAGTATAATTAGGCTATCGTAAGGTGGAATACAGAGCGATGCTGAATCAAAAATTAATCGAGGCATTACTGAGCGTAGCCCAAACCGGAAGCATAACCAAGTCTGCCGAGTTGCTATATACTTCCCAACCGGCTCTGAGTCGACTGATTCGCGATCATGAAAGAAGACTCGGTGTTGATCTTTTCGATCGACGTAAAATGCCGTTGCAGCTTACATTTGCCGGCAAACGTTATATTGACGCCTGCATTCGGGCATTGAATATACAGCGTTCGGTACAGGATGAGATTTCGGAGATTCGTCGAGGAGAGATCGGCGAGGTCACCTTAGGTTTATCCACCTATATGAGCCGCTGCATCTCACATATCGTGTTTCCCAAGCACTACAGTGAATTCCCGAATGTGAAACTGAAACTGGTAGAGAAGTCGGCGAGCTATCTCGAAGATATTGTACTTTCCGGTGGAGCAGACTTTGCGATCGTGTACAATTCTTCCCATCCGGATCTGTCCTATTCCTACATCACCAGCGAGACACTCTATTTGTTGATTCCGCCGAGTTACGCAAGAAAACATGGGTTTCATCTTGGGTTCAACGATGTTCAGATTGAACTGGAAGAGATTCGAGATCAGCCATTTGTATTACTGAAGCAGGGACACGGTCTACGAGTCACTGCAGATACTATTTTTGCTCAGAAACATATCAAGCCGATGATACGTGTGGAGACAGATGATCTTTCTGTTGCGCACCAGTTGGTCAATGCAGATATAGGATTTTCTTTTGTAGTTCCCACCTACTTGAATTTTCAAAAGTTTTCTCAGAGTGGAATCTTTTGCAATTTAAGAGATTTTTCGGGCAATCGCAACATTTATCTTTGCCATCATTCGGAACACCATATCACGCGGCCGATGCGTTCGTTGATGGTCACGGTTTCCGAGGCATTGAAAACACACTATCCTCATTAAGGAGATGCTTTATGAACGACAACCATCGACTCAGCGACGCGATCCAATATGCGGTGGAATGCCATCGCGGCGGCGTGCGCAAAGGGACGACGCAAGCCTATATCCTGCACCCGCTGGAGGTGATGCAGATTTTGTTCACGATGGGTGCGGATACGGACTTGATGATGGCGGGTGTTTTGCATGATACCGTCGAAGATACGGAGGCGACGCCGGAGGAGATCGAGCGCCGGTTCGGTGAGCGGGTCGCTGCGCTTGTCGCGGGGCATACGGAGGACAAGTCGCTCACTTGGCATGAGCGCAAGCGCCACACGATCGAAGGGCTCGCCGCCGAGCGCGACCATCGTCTCCTGGTACTTGCCGATAAAATCGCCAATCTGCGCAGCATGGCGCGGGACCTGCCGACATTCGGCGACAGACTCTGGGATCGCTTTCGCCAGCCCAAGGATCAACAGGCTTGGTATCATCTTGGGATTCGCGATGCGCTCGCTGAGCTGGCGGAGGATCCGGGTGCCTCGGAAGCATTTCACGAGTTTGATCGGCTCTGTCGCCGGATTTTTGAGGATCAGACTGAACTATAGGAAAGAAGTTGCCGGCAGCCGGAGCTTGCCTCGATCGGGCAGCCCTATCGGAAATGTCGGCCACAAAAAAATAAAATCCCCGCGCTCGCGAAGAGGCGGGGATTTCGCTTTCTTCCGGCGTTGAGAGATCTACTCGAAGAAGAGCTCCGCGATGTCGCGCGGCTCCGCCGCGCCAAAGTATCGGGTCAGGTCGAAGCGGGAGAGGACGGCCTCGATAGAAGCGAGGTCGTATGTTGTGCCTTCGAGCGCTTCTGCAATGTCTTGGACATCTTCCACACCGAAGAAGTCGCCGAGGATGCGGACATGTTGCAGCGTCCCGCCGACGATGTCGGTGGAGATCTCCACCCATCCGAATGGGAATTTGGCGCCATTTGAGAACGAGCCTTTCGGCGAGTTGCCCCAGTTCCACTCGCGGCGTCCAAACCGCGCTTCTTTGATCTTGAGGATCTCGGCGCGGTCGGCGTCGGTCAACACATATTCACGCGGCGTTTCGCCGAACTGTGCAAAGATCTCGCGGAGTAAAAGCGCCTTGAAATCCTCGACGCTGTGCTGCGAACCGAGATACGGCTTGATGTTGGTGACGCGCGCCTTGACCGAGGCGATGCCCTTCGTGATCAATTTTTCCGGACGGACATTGAGCGCCGAAGCGAGCGCTTCCATTTGGACATCAAAGAGAATGCAGCCGTTGGAAAGCACGCGCCCTTTCCAAATCGACTGGGAAGCACCGATCACCTTCTTGCCGTCCACGGTGATGTCGTTGCGTCCCGAGAGTTCCGCAGGGACGCCCATCGCGTGAAGCGCAGCGACGATCGGTTTGTAGTACAGTGAAAAGTCGATTTTGCCGGTCGCGCGGTCTTTGGTGATGAACGAAAAGTTGAGATTGCCGAGGTCGTGATAGACGGCTCCGCCTCCCGTGATGCGGCGCACGACAGCAACATTGTGTTCCTCGACATAGGCGCGGTTGATCTCCGCCCAAGCGTTTTGGTTCTTGCCGATGATGACGGCAGGACCGTTCTGCCAGAGAGTCACATATTCTTCCTCGTCGAGCGGGAGATATTTGAACAGGTATTCCTCAAAGGCGAGGTTATACTGTGGATCGGTTGAGTGAGATTCGACGTATCGCATCAGCGTTTCCTCCGAGCAGGTGCCATATGAATCGCGCGACCGAAGATGCCGGCAGATGCTTCTGCGACCGTCTCGGAAAGCGTCGGGTGCGCGTGAATCGCGCGCAGGATATCGTGTACGGACATGCGGTTGGCGAGTGCGAGGGAGCATTCGGCGATCAGATCGTTGGCATGAGGCCCGAGGATATGGACGCCGAGCAGTTTGCCTTCGGTATCGGCGATCACTTTGACCAGGCCGTCGCCTTCCCCGAGAGAGAGCGCCTTACCATTCGCAGCAAAGTTGAATTTCGAGACGACATAGTCGGTTCCGCTTTCTTTGAGTTCTTCTTCCGTCGCGCCGACATGCGCCACTTCGTTGAGCGTAAAGACGCAGTTCGGATAGATGTCCAGAGCGACATCGGGCTGATGTCCGGCGAGAAGTTCGGCGACGAATTCGCCTTGGGCGCTCGCGACATGCGCCAGCTGAGGATTGCCGCTCACCACGTCGCCGATGGCGTAGATGCCCGGAACATCGGTTTCAAACCGATCGTTGACGAGGATGCCCTTCCCGTCGGAGCGTACACCGAGCGCTTCGAGACCGAGCTCCTCTGTGACGGCTTTGCGCCCGCCGGCGATCAGGACATAGTTGCCGCTGACTTCGACGGTCTCGTCCTTGGTCTTGTGTTTGGCCGTGACATAGAGCCGATCGCTCTCTTGTCGAATCCGCTGCGCACGCACGTCGTTGTAGACTTCGATGCCTTGCTTTTTCAATAGAGGAAGCAGACGGCGTGAGATTTCTTTGTCGGCATTTTTCAGAATGCGTGAGGACAACAAAATGACATGCGAACCGAGTTCGCGGTAGATGCTGGCAAATTCAAGCCCGATGACACCGCCGCCTACCACGATGAGTGTCTGCGGAATTTCACGGAGCTGCAGCAGTTCATCCGAGGTGATGACGCCGGGAGAGTCAATGCCCTCCGTTTCCGTGCGCTCCGGACGGCTTCCCGTCGCGAGGACGATGGCGTCGGAAGCGATGGTTTCGCTGCCTCCGGCGGAAAGCGCGACCTCGACCGTCTTGGGGTCGATCAAGCGTGCAGTGCCGCGAACAAAGCGCAGATTCGGATAGGAGCCGACGAGTTGCTCGATGCCGCCGACCAAGGTGTCGACGACTCGGCGTTGGCGCGCATAGAGCTTTTCACCGTCGACGGCGGGCGAGACCGGAGAGATCGCGAATTCTTCCGCGCGTCTCATCTGGTGCATCAGTTCTGCCGTCTTAAACAAGGTCTTGGTCGGGATGCAGCCGCGGTTGAGGCAGGTGCCGCCCAGTCGATCCTTTTCGACCAGCACGACATTTGTGCCGAGATGCGCAGCGCGAATCGCCGCGACATAACCGCCCGGTCCGCCGCCGATGACCGTAATCGTTTGAGTCATGATCTTCTCCAAAAGAAAGGAGAGGAGCTCGCCCCTCTCCCCGTCTTATTTTTATTCTTTGATGTATTTCAGGATCGGATTACGCGCCGCGAGCGCTTCGTCCGGTCTGCGGACCGGAGTTGTCTGCGGTGCGGACTTGAGGACCTCCGGCGTTTCGCGCGCTTCGCGAGCGATGGTCTTCATCGCGTCGATGAAGGCGTCGAGGGTCTCCTTGCTCTCCGTCTCGGTCGGCTCGATCATCAGCGCCTCCGGCACGATCAGCGGGAAGTAGACCGTAGGCGGGTGGAAGCCCATATCGAGCAGACGTTTCGCCACATCGATGGTCGCGACTTGGCTGAATTCCTGATTGAGGCCGGCAAAGACGCATTCGTGCTTGCAGACTTGAGGGAAGGCGAGACGATAGTCGTCGCGCAGGCTTTCCTTGATGTAGTTGGCATTGAGAACGGCGACCGTGGAGGCTTCCTTCAAGCCGTCCGCTCCCATCATCAGGATGTAGGTGTACGCTCGGACCATCATTGCGAAATGGCCGTGGAAATCCTTTACGCGGCCGATCGATTGCGGCAGATCAAAATTCAAGTGATAGCGCTCTTTGCCTCCCTCCGTGGTCTTTTCGACCGTCGGTTTCGGAAGGAATGGCTCCAGGATCTTCTTGACGCCGACCGGGCCGCATCCCGGACCGCCGCCGCCGTGAGGGGTCGTGAAGGTCTTGTGGATGTTGAGGTGAACGACGTCGAATCCCATGTCGCCCGGACGTGCATGTCCCATGATCGCATTCATGTTGGCGCCGTCATAGTAAACGAGTCCGCCTGCCTGATGCACGAGGTTCGTGATCTCTTGAATATGCGATTCGAAGAGTCCGACCGTATTCGGATTGGTGAGCATCAGCGCGCAGGTATCGTCGCCGAGCACGGTTTTGAGCGCCTCGATGTCGACCAGACCGTCTGCCTGCGAAGGGACTTCGACCACACTGCAACCCGCCATCACCGCGGTCGCCGGGTTGGTTCCATGCGCCGAATCCGGAACGATGATTTTGTCGCGCTTGAAATCGCCGCGGTGTTCGTGGTATGCCTTGATCAGATTGATCCCGGTGAATTCCCCGTGGGCACCGGCTGCCGGATTGAGCGTCATCTTGTCCATCCCCGTGATCTCGCAGAGCGCTTGATCCAAGTCGTACATCAGACGCAGAGCCCCTTGGACGGTGCTTTCATCCTGGCGAGGGTGCAGATTGACGAATCCGTCGAGGCGAGCCATTTGCTCGTTGATCTTCGGATTGTATTTCATCGTACAGGAGCCGAGCGGGTAGAACCCCGTGTCGATTCCAAAGTTCTTCTGAGAGAGGTTGGTGTAGTGACGGATGACGTCGAGTTCGAAGACTTCCGGGAAATCCGGGCCTTCGCTTCGCAGCAGACCGGCAGGAATCATTTGATCCGGCTGCACTGCAGGCACGTCGAGCTCCGGCAGGGAATAGGCTTTGCGTCCTTCGACCGAGAGGTCGAAAATCATTTTTTCGTACTTCATTCGATCCCCTCCAATACTTCACATAGGCGGTCGATTTCCTCTTTGGTACGTTTTTCGGTGACCGCGTAGAGGATGGCGTGCGGATATTCCGGGAAGTCCCGGCCGAGCAGGTATCCGCCCATGATGCCCGCTTCGAGCAGCGCCTGATTGATCTTGTGTGGGCAGATATCGCTGGTCAGCGCAAATTCCATGAAGAACGGATGTTGGAACACCGGCTTGAATTTGCCGCTTGCGGTCAGCTTCTTGAACGCATAATGGGCTTTGGACATCGCCTGCAAGCCGACTTCACGCATTCCGCTTTTGCCCATCGTGCTCATGTAGATGGTCGCAGCCAAAGTCATCAGACCTTGGTTGGTGCAGATGTTGGACGTCGCTTTTTCGCGGCGGATGTGTTGCTCCCGCGCAGCCAAGGTCAGAACGAAGGCGCGCTTCCCGTCGAGATCGACCGTTTGACCGACCAGACGTCCCGGGAGTTTTCGCATATAGGCTTCTTTTGCCGCGATAAAACCGAGGTATGGACCGCCGAAATTGAGCGCCAGCCCAAGTCCTTGTGCCTCTCCGACGACGACATCGACTCCCATTTCACTCGGTGCTTTGAGGACGCCGAGGGTGAACGGGTCGTTCGCGAGGATCATCGTGCATTTTTTGACGCTGTGAGCGATTTCTGCGGCTTTCTCGACATCCTCGATGCAGCCGAAGAAGTTTGGACTTTGTAGAATCACGCCGGCAGTCTCCGGAGTGATTTTCTTTTGAAGATCATCGAGGCAGGTCACCCCGTCTGCAACATCGACCTCGATCAGCTTGATCGACTGTCCGTGACAGTAAGTGCGCAGGATCTCCAATGCCTGCGGGTTGACGCTTCGCGATACGACGATCTCCTTGCGGCGCGCGACATTGCATGCCATGATCGCCGCTTCGGCGTAGGAAGTGCCCCCATCGTAAAGCGACGCGTTGGCGACATCCATCCCCGTCAGCCGGGTGATCAGCGTCTGGAACTCGAAGACGTATTGAAGAGTTCCTTGGCTGATCTCCGGTTGGTACGGCGTATACGCCGTGTAATACTCGGAGCGCGAGATCAGGGCGTCGACGACCGACGGCACATAATGATCGTATGCCCCGGCGCCGAGGAAGCAGGTGAGCTGATCGACGCCGCGGTTTTCGGCTGCCCGTTCCCGCATCCATTTCGTGACTTCGAGTTCATTTTTGTGAGGAGGAAGCTTCAGTCCCTCCTTCAGGCGGAATGCATCCGGGATGTCTTGGAACAGCTCGTCAGTTGACGAAAGACCGATCCGTTCGAGCATCGCCTTCTTATCCGCCTCCGTGGTCGGAATATACGGATACATCTTATTCCTCCCCGACTGAGAACACCTTGTAGGCTGCCGCATCCATGAGCGAATCGAGCTCCGATGCGTCCGAGAGTTTGATGCGAACGAGCCAGTTTGCGTAGCTGTCGCTGTTCAGCAGAGCCGGATCATCCGCGAGCGCCTCATTGACTTCCTCGATGGTTCCGCCTGCCGGCATATTGACATCGGCAGCCGTCTTGACCGACTCCACCGACGAGAAGGACGCACCTTGATCGAATTCATCGCCGACTTCCGGAAGCTCGACGTAGACGATATCGCCCATGTGGCTTTGCGCATAGTCCGTGATACCGATCCAAGCTTGGTCGCCGTCGACGCGGATCCACTCGTGGTCTTTGGTATAGCGCAGATTGGATTCTACTCGAAATTCTTTCATCTTATCCTCCGTTATTTCTTTTTGGTATTTTTGCTCAGGAAGCGTTTGGAGATCAATTTCGCGTCGACCCCGCGGTTGCGGACGACGACCTTGACCTCATTGCCGACGACCGCTTCTTCGGTCTCCAGCAGGACATTGGCGATCGCCTTTTTCAGCGTCGGGCTCAGATAGCCGGTGGTGACATAGCCGATTTCACGGCCGTCCCGTTCGACCTTCATGCCTTCGCGCGCGATGCCCTTGCCGACCAATTCGAGACCGATCAATTTGCGAGGGACTCCGCCTTCCTTCTGTTTGAGGAGCGCGTCCTTGCCGATAAACTGCTCCTTGTCGAAGTCGACAAAGAACGCAAACCCGGCTTCGAGCGGCGTGATGTCCGCCGAGATTTCGTGCCCGTAGAGCGGGAGCGCCGCTTCAAACCGAAGCGTGTCCCGGCATCCGAGTCCGCAAGGTTCGATGCCGAATTCCGCACCTGCCTCGAGGACCGCGTCCCAGACTTTGACGATCCCGTCCCGCGAGGAGTAGACTTCGAAGCCGTCCTCTCCCGTATAGCCGGTGCGTGAAATCATACAGTCCACGCCGGCGATTTGTACATTGCGGCGGAATGCGAAGAAGGGAATGGAAGCCAGATCATAATCGGTCAGTTTCTGAAGCGTGCGTTCCGCCATCGGACCTTGCACGGCGACTTCGCCGGTCTCCTCCGAGAGGTTTTTCACTTCGACGTCGAAGCCTTCCTTATGATCGAGAATCCATTGATAGTCTTTGTCGATATTGGCTGCATTGACGACGAGATAAATGTCGTCCTCGGCAGCGCGGTAGGTCAGGAGGTCGTCGACGACACCCCCCCTCTCGTCACAAAAGAATCCGTAGATGACGCGCCCATCCTCCAAGGTAGCGATGTTGTTCGTCGTCAGATAGTCTGCGAAGCGTCTCGCATCCTTTCCGAGCAGGGCAATTTCCCCCATGTGGGAAACATCGAACATCCCGACGCGTGTGCGTACCGCTTCGTGTTCGGTCACGAGTCCCTTGTACTCCACAGGCAGGAACCAACCGGCATAATCGACGACCTTGCCGCCTGCCTTTCCATGCGCCTCATAGAGAGGCGTTTTCTTGGCCATAGCTCACCCCTTTCTGCAGATCAAACACTGCTGTTCTGTTGCTTATCTCTATTGTAGACAGAGTTTGCGCTTCTGTCTATGAACAGAAATCGGATTTCTGATAAAATTACTATGAATTGAGAGCGGAAAACGCTGTCACGCGTCACGCCGTCACG
>JAUMWO010000002.1:29030-29410 GCA_030529605.1 Bacillota bacterium
TCCCCGGCCAAGTGTTGACCCCGCCGATTTCGACGAGATTGTTGTATCCGAGACGCGAGAGCTTCTGCGCCGCCATTTTGCTCCGATTTCCGCTGCGGCAGTACAGAAAGATCGTCTGCTCCTTATCGGGGAGCTCGGTCGGCTCGACAAAGCCGATGTCTTCGTTCGGTAGCAAGATCGCGCCGGGGATGTGCCCGGTTTCAAACTCATCCGGACGTCGAACGTCGAGCAAAATATATCCGGTTTCTTCCGCGAGGCGTCGCATCGCCTCCTGTTGGGAAATGCTGATGTAATTTCTGCTGTGATTGGTTGTCATGGTTGCTCCTTTCGATTTCATTATCCTTGCTCGGAACTCGTCATGTCAAGGGGTAGCAGGCAAT
>JAUMWO010000002.1:29421-57486 GCA_030529605.1 Bacillota bacterium
GTGAGTCGTCGCCTGCATGCCGAGATTATTATGAAAATAGCAATAAATTCTCGGTTTTTACGGAACAAAATAGCGATTTCATTTCTCAAACGACACAATCTGTGATATTCTCTTCGCAATACTCATTTCTATGGGGAACGAAACCTCGGGCTCCATCCGGAATGAGGATCATCGAACCAAACATACTCGAAAAGGAGGCCGCATGGATCAGTTTTTGAAACATTTGAAATGGGTGAACTCCGAGATTCTCTGGGGTTGGCCGACTATCATTTTGTTGCTCGGAACGGGAGTGTTCTTTACCTTTGCTACGCGCTTCATTCAGGTGCGAAAGATGGGCATGGCGTTCAAAGAAACATTCGGTTCCGTTTTTAGCAAGGAGTCGCGCAAGAAAGGGGAGGTCTCTTCCTTCCAATCGCTCGCCACCGCGATCGCAGCACAAGTCGGGACGGGAAATCTCGCCGGTGTCGCATCCGCCATCGCATCCGGAGGTCCGGGTGCTGTGTTCTGGATGTGGGTCAGCGGATTCTTCGGCATGGGCACCATCTTCGCCGAGGCCGTCGTATCGCAGCGTTTTGTCAAAGAAGTTGACGGAGAGCGCATCGGAGGTCCTGCGTACTACATTCGCTACGGGATTAAAAATCAGGCGCTCGCGAAATTCCTCGCCGGATTCTTCGCCATTTCGATCATCATCGCGCTCGGTTTCATGGGTAATATCGTCCAAGCCAATTCGATCGCATCCTCGATCAACACCGCGTTTGGAGTACCGCAAGTCGTCACCGGCATCGTGGTGGCGGTGCTCGTGCTGCTGATCGTCGGCGGAGGAGTCCAACGAATCGTCGGCTTCACCTCGTCCGTGGTTCCGTTTATGGCGATCTTTTACATCGGCGGGAGCCTCGCCATCATCCTGATGAACTTCGCGCATGTCGGAGAAGCCTTCTCCATGATCTTTAAGAGCGCCTTTTCTGCACAGGCCTTTGTCGGCGGTGCGATCGGTACGAGCGTCAAGGCGGCATTCCGATACGGAGTCGCGCGCGGGCTCTTTTCCAACGAAGCGGGAATGGGTTCCACGCCGCATGCCCACGCCATCGCCAAGGTTGACCATCCGGCGGAGCAAGGGCTGGTCGCTACGCTCGGCGTCCTGATCGACACCGGAATCGTCTGCACGATGACGGCGCTGGTTATCCTGACGACCGGGACCTACAGCAAGGTCGCGCAAGGGCTCGAAGCGGCCGAACTGACACAAGCCGCATTCACTGCAGGCATCGGCGGATTCGGCAATGCATTTGTCGCGATCTGTCTGTTCTTTTTTGCGTTCTCGACCATCATCGGTTGGTATTTCTTCGGCGAAACCAATGTCAAATACCTCTTCGGTCGTTCGATGCTCTGGCCGTACCGTCTCCTCGTCGCCCTCGTCGTGGTCGCCGGCTCGATGTTTAAAGTCGGTCTCGTCTGGGAACTCGCGGATTCCGCCAACTTCCTGATCGTCCTGCCGAACCTCATCGCCCTGCTTGCGCTCGCCGGACTGGTCACCAAGATTCTCCGAGATTATGAGAACAACTTTCTGCGCGGCACATCGTCCGAATATCAAAACAAAAAATAGCGCCTAGGGGCTCGTGAGCCCCACGCATATCCTCAGGCTCGGCATCCCGCCTCAGTGCGCTCAGTCGTTCAAACGGTCCACCCAAGTCGCTCGTCGCCATTCGGTCAATTTGCGCCGTGGGTGGACTTTTTTGACCGAAAGCGGTAATCTAAACGCATCAAGATCCTCGTCGGCAGTGCCCCGTTCTCCATTTCATCCCGGACTCGGCATGCACCGCCCGACCCCAGACTCCAACCGAAAGGGGCAGATATGACAGCGAGACTTCGCATCTATTTCCGTGAGATGTTTCCCATCCTGCCGCGCATTTTGCTCGGCGCCATCGTGTTCGGGGAAGTGCATTTCTTTATTTTGCTCAACTACGGCGTGACGCGGTTCGATCTCGGCGTCCAGGAACTCGTCGGCATCTTCACCGTCTTCGCCTTTTATCTGTGGCTGCGCATCGCGGACGATCTCAAGGACTACGAGACCGACCGACGCTTGTTCGCCCACCGCGCCCTCCCGAGCGGCCGCGTGTACAAAAAAGACCTCATCCTCGCGTGCACGGTGGTGCAGGTCGTGGCGATCGCCCTCAACATCCTCTATATGAACAACCTGCCGTTTCTCGCCCTGCTCTACGGCTACGGCTTTTTGATGAGTCAGTGGTTTTTCCAAAAGCACCAAATCCAGCCCAACCTGATGCTCGCGCTCGTGACGCACAACCCGGTGCAGATGATCGTCAACCTCTATGTCATCTCCTTCACCGTCATCAAATATCAGCTGGCGCCGTTCAGCTGGGTGACCTTCCTCGTGCTCTTCACCCTGTATTTCCCGTCCCTGATCTGGGAAGTCAGCCGCAAAATCCGCGCGCCGAAGGATGAGACCGAATACGTCACATATTCCAAACTCTTCGGTCACCGCAAGGCGACCACCTTCGTCCTCGTCCTGACCCTCGTCGACATCCTGACCAATGTCGTGCTGATCTGGAACCTCAACAAAGCCTTCGTCCTGCTCTTCGCGGTGCTCGTCACGTGGATGACCCGCCAATTCCTCGTGTTTATCAAGGATCCGACCCGCTTCCGACTGGTTTCGCGCGTCGAACTCTACACCTACATCCAAGAAATCCTGATGCTCCTCACCGTCGCCCTCTATCTCCTCGTCGGTAAAATCGGATGAAGGCCGTCCAACTTGAGCGGATGCAGGCGCAAGGCATCCCGGTGCCGCCCTTTCGCGTCCTGACCTTCGATATCCTCGTGCCCGACCCGAGCCCTCTTCTCGCCCTGCTGGGGGAAGGAGAGGCAGCCCGCCGTCACGCACAGGCCGACTTCAACTCCGACCGCATCGCGGCATACAGCGAGCGCCTCGTCTCCGAGCTCCGGCGCCAATTTCGGGCATCCGCAGCGCGAGAGCACATCCGCCGCCTGCTCGAGGAACTGTCGCAGAGCGCGCCTTCGCCGCGCTTTGCCGTCCGTTCGTCGGCGAGCGTCGAAGACGGAGCCGATCACAGCTTTGCCGGCATCTTTGAAACCCTGCTGGATCAACCTGCCGCCTCCGTCGAAGCGGCGGTCGAACACTGCCTTTGTTCCCTCTATGCGCCGCGCGCCCTTGAATACGCCCATCTCAACGACATCCCGACGGACCGACTGCGCATGGACATCCTGATCCAGCGCATGGCGGAGGGGAGCCTCTCCGGCATCCTCTTCACCGCCAATCCACGCGGCGTTCTGAGCGAATCCGTCCTCACCGTGGGTCGGGGGCGCGGCGACCTCGTCGTCTCGGATCGCATCGACACGACGAGCTATTTTTATCATCGCTACGACGACCTTCTCGACTGGGAGGGAGAGCCGCTCCTGAGCCATGAACAGATGCGCGCGCTGATCGCGCTCGGCGACCGCATCCTCGAAACCCTCGCGCTCCCCCATGCCGATATCGAATTCGTGATCGAAGGCGATCGCATCGAGATCCTGCAGGCGCGTCCGATCACCGGACTGTCCGCCGGACACCCCGTCGTCTACGACAACAGCAACATCGTCGAGAGTTATCCGGGCATCACGCTTCCGCTCACCATCTCCTTTGCCAAAGAGATCTATTCCGGCGTCTTTCGGGGCGTGTCGAGCCGCGTACTCAAGAGCGATCGCCTGCTCCGCCGGATCGAATCGGTCTTCCCGCAGATGGTGGGGGATGTCAACGGGCGCATGTACTACCGCATCGACAACTGGTACCGGGTGCTCGAGTATCTGCCGTTTCGCCGGCGGGTCATCCCGGTCTGGCAGGAGATGCTCGGCGTCAAAAACAAGACCTACCGTCCCTCCGAAGGCGTGCCGCGCGGCTGGACGGCATTTCGCATTCATCTCAATTTTTTGTTCGAATTCTTCCGTGTCCCACGAAACATGCGGATGCTCGATCGTCGATTCCAAGCGATCGAAGCGGATTTTCGCGCGCGATTCCGGGAGGATCTGCCGCTCGAGCAGATGAAAGAGTTGTACGACGAGATCCGAGCGCAGCTGCTGTCGATTTGGGACATCACCCTGCTCAACGACATGGTCGCCTTTCTCTATACGGGACTGCTCAAACGCTCGCTCAAGAAGCGCCATCCGGAGGATTTTGAGGAGCGCGCACTGGGATTTATGAAGGGAGCGGTGCAGATCGAGAGCATGAAACCGCTTCGCGCTCTCGATGCACTGGCATCGACCTATGCGCAAGATCCCGATGCGCCGGCGACGCGAGCAGCGATGGCGGAGTACATCGATCGCTACGGCGATCGCACCGTCGAAGAGCTCAAGCTCGAGACCCGGACGCTTCGATCGCATCCGGAGCGACTCATTCCGATGCTGCGCGACCGCTATGAGGCCACGACCCGCGAGGCGGGCGGAAGCGCACAGGCGCGGGGCGGACAAGTTTGCGATCCGGCACCGCATCCGACCGCGCTGGAGGCCGGGGCGGGCTTTTGGAGCGGCTTTTGGACCCGCTTCTTTGCCAAACGCGCGCTGCTCGGGATTCGCAACCGTGAAACCTCCCGGCTTCACCGCAGCCGCATCTTCGGCTTTGTGCGCTCGATCAGCCGCGCATTCGGCGCGCGCTTTGCGCGAGAGGGGATCCTCGACGACGCGGACGATGTCTTTTATCTGACTCTGGACGAGATGTTCGGGGCAATCGAGCGCGGCTCCGCCGGGGAGAGGCATACGCCGCCCGGCTCTCAAGCTCATCTGTCGCCCGAATCGGATACCCGTCTTCCATCCGAGCCGTCATCCGGGCACCCATCCGAGTTGCCTTCGGAGCCGGCATCCCGGCCCCTTCGCCTGCGCGTCGCGGAGCGCAAGGCGCGCTTTGCCGCGTACCGGGAGATGCCGGCATACAGCCGGATCGTGCTGTCCGAAGAGGATGTGCCGGTGGCCGCGCGCCGCTTCCGCCCGCCGGTTCGCGAGAATGCGATGTTGTACGGAACCGGCTGCTCGGGAGGACAGATCGAAGGGGAGCTTATCTTGGTGCACGACGCGTCGGTCTCCATCGCAAGCGTCCGCGACAAGATCATCGTGTCGCGGATGACGGATCCCGGCTGGATCTTCCTCTTGGCTTCCGCAAAGGGGATCATCACCGAGAAAGGGTCGTTGCTTTCTCACACCGCCATCGTGTCGCGCGAATTGGGCATCCCGGCTGTCGTCGGTGTGCCGCATGCAATGGACCAACTGCAAACAGGAGATTACGTGCGTTTGGACGGAGCGCGCGGTACGATCGAAACAATCCCCGCAGACACCGATCCTCCAGGAGAGAACCATGCGACCTGATTTGCTGCAACAGGAACTTCGATGCATTCCGGTCGAAAATGACCCGAAGCGCACTCGATCCTTCGTCGAACTCAACCGTAAAATTTATCGCCCATCCGAGCGGATGCAGAGCGATGCCGAACTCCAGGCGCTTCTCAACGGAAGTCACCCGCTGAGCGGGTATTTCATCCTACGCGCGTTTTTGGTGATGCGCGGTGAGGAGACGGTCGGTCGCTTCGCACTCACGACCTATGACGGAGACCCGGTCGCCTATTTCGGTTTCTTTGAATGCCTCGAAGACGAGGAAGCAGCGGATTTTCTGTTCGGGCAGGCCGAACACTGCGCGAGACAGTCCGGGCATCGCTCCCTCGTCGGCCCGATGAATGCGACCTTCTGGATCGGCTACCGCCTCAAACTCAATCACTTCGACCGCGCGCCCTATACGGGCGAGCCATACAATCCGCCCTATTATCGTCGCTTCCTCGAACGCGCCGGCTTTGAAATCTGTGATCGATACACCTCCTCGATTTACCCGCCCATCGCGCAAGATCAGGTCAATCCGTTGCTGAAAAAACGTTACGAAACCTTCCTCGCGCGTGGGATCCGGATCGAGAGTCCGCTGCTCAGGGACTGGGACCGCGTCTCGGAGCAACTCTATGAGCTTTTGACGGCGCTGTACCGTGAGTTCCCGGTGTACAAACACATTGAGAAGTCCGACTTTTTGAATTACTTCTCCGTCTATCGCCGCATCCTCAACCTCGATATGGTCAAGATGGCATACGACGGCGATCGACTCGTCGGCTTCTTTATCGCGTTTCCCGACTATGGGAGCCTCGTCTATCGCAAGCTCAACCTGTTTTCGATTCTCCGCATCCTCGCCATCAAGCGAAAGCCGCGCACCTACATCCTGCTCTACCTCGGAGTGGATCCGGCGTACAAAGGTCTCGGCAGCGCATTGTCCGAGGCGATGGTGCGAGAACTGCGTCGAAACGGAGCGACCGGCATCGGCGCGCTCACCCATGTCGGCAATGTGACCTCACATTACGCGAACGACTGGATCGAGGACCGCTATGAGTACGCCCTGTGGCGCAAAGATTGGTAGCCGCGCAAGCAAAAAAAGTCGGGGGCAGCATGCGAAAAGAACCGGAATACTGGAACCACAATACCGCGTATTATCCTTGGATCAAGAAACAGCTCAAACACAGCAATCGAATGTTAGACATCGGCTGTGGCGACGGATGTCTCATTCGATATTTAGAGGACGATTCCAAGATTTTTCTGGGGATCGATCGTGAGTCGGTCTGCATTGATCAAGCAAACGAGCAGAGCCACGGGCCGTCCGCTTCGTTTGTTTGTTGTGATTTTGAAGACTTTCCAGCCGACGATTTGTTTGACGCCATTGTCTTTGTTGCCTCAATTCATCACATGGATATGCGAAAAGCGATAAAGAAAGCAAAAGCAATGCTTTCGGAAAACGGAATCTTGATTGTTGTCGGTCTTGCAAAGCCTTCCAATTTATGGATTATTTCACTGAGGCTTTGCGAGTTCTGCCTTGTATGATTCGATCCAAGATTAAAAAGATGCGTTCCTCGGAAGACAACGACATACCGGTCAATTATCGTCTTCCTTCCCTCGACGAGGTAAGAAAAGTGATTGCAGAAGAACTGCCGGGATGTGAGTTTCGAATGGGTCTTTATTTTCGCTATTTACTGAAATGGGAAAAGAGTCCGCGCTAATTGACTCGCATCGCTTCGTCCTGCAAGATGCGGAACTGATTTTTGCGCGCCTCGAGGAGGCCTTCGCGCTTCATCTTGCTGATCTCATGGGAGAGGGCGCTGCGGTCGACGCCGAGGTAGTCGGCGAGCTGGCGGCGATCAAAGGGGATGGTCACCGTGCGGCTCGATGCGCGTGTCGCTTCATGCGACAGGTAGGAGAGCAGGCGACTGCGGATCGACTTGGACGAGGTGTGAAAGATCTTGCGTGAGAGGCTGAGGTTGCGCTGAGCGGAGATGGCGAGCAGATTGGAGATCAGCTGCCCGTGGCGGCTGCAACCCATCGGGCAAAACTGCGAGATGCGCGCGACTTCGACGAAAAGCACCTCGGTGTCGGCGCCGGCGATCACATCCACCATCAGGGGCTCGTGAGGAAGGCAGGCATACATTTCCCCAAAGATCTCGCCCGGCTCCATCACATCGAGAATCGACGTGTTGCCCCAGAGATCGCCATGTTCGATGATGACCGATCCGGAAAGGATCACGCCGATCGCGCGAGCCGTTTCGCCCATGCGGTAGATGACGGCGCCCTTGTCGTATCGGCGCGTCACCATATTGAGGCAATGCTGCATGCTTTCGATCTCCTCGGTACGGATCCCGCGAAACAATGGTATTTGTGACAAAAAATTAAAATCCAAGACTCCTCCAAAAGTTGTTATGACAAC
Source organism: Bacillota bacterium (assembly GCA_030529605.1). Taxonomy (GTDB): domain Bacteria; phylum Bacillota; class Clostridia; order Peptostreptococcales; family Acidaminobacteraceae; genus JAUMWO01. The sequence continues at coordinate 37,199 of JAUMWO010000002.1, forward strand.
ATATTTTGCATGGCGATTATACTATGCTAACTCCGGAAAGGCAAATCGAAGGCATATGAAACGAACCCGAACACAACAAAACAAGCAGAGAGCGGACGAACGCGAGATCGTCGAGCAGATGATCGCCCTGTACTGCAGATCACGGCACCGATGTTCTGCGAAACAGGTTGTCCTCGGTGCAGACGGTAAGACGCTCGAGCTGTGCAAGGACTGTGCAGAACTGCTCGACTACGCACGCATGCGCGTCGATCGGTGCCCGAGGATGGAGACCAAGAGCTTTTGCAGCGCTTGTCGCACCCATTGCTACCGCCCGAGCGAGAGGGAGCGGATCAAACATGTCATGCGCTTTTCAGGACCGCGCATGTTGTTACGCCGACCGATTCTTGTCCTGAAGCATTTAGCAGAAGAACGAAAACAAAAACGGAGACAGCCATGAAAGAGTTTATTCGAAATTTCAACGAAAGTAAGTTGCGCGAAGCGTACCGCATCAAGCAAGCCTACCAGAATGGCGAGATCGATCTGGAATTCGCCAATGCCCAGATGAAGGCGCATGTCGGTTCCCTTACACCACAAGAGCTCGCCTACATCGAGCAGGAGTTCCAGGAGAAGGTTGACGACGAGTGCATCAAGGAGAGCATCAACGAAATGCTCGCGATCTACGACGGTGTACTGGTTTCGCCGGATTCGGAGCTGCCGGAAGGGCACCCGATCCGCAATTACTTCGATGAAAACCGCGCGATCCGCGCGGTCGTTGAGCGCATCGAAGCGCTGTTTGCCCGACCATATATCAAAAACGAATGGGATGAGCAGTTGGAAGCGCTTTCGACCTTCCGCACCCATCTCAGCCGTAAGCAAAACCAGCTCTACACTGCGTTGGAGCGCAAGGGCTTCGATCGTCCGACCGAGACGATGTGGCTCTACGACAATGAGGTGCGCGACCAAATCGGGGCATTCGTCGCTCTGGTAGGGGAGACGGCGGATTCGAAGTCCACTCAGGTCCGTGAACGCTTCGAATCGATGAAGGAGCATTTGCTCGACCTGATGCAAAAGGAAGAGACCATTCTCTATCCGACGTCGCTGGAATTGCTCGACGATGCGGAGATCGCCGAACTCGCGGTCGGCGATGTCGAGATCGGTTACGCGTTGATCACTCCGCCGGCATACCGTGCGGATGCGGCAGGGCAGACCCGATCGGAAGGCGCGACGTCCGGTGCTCAGGGCGCCGATGCGGTCTGTCCGACAGGCGAAGGATTTGCGGAGGAGCTCGGTGCGCTGATGAAACGCTACGGGCTCGGAAACGGCTGGACTCCGGATACGCCGATGGATGTCAAGCAGGGCGTTTTGAGCCTCAACCGGATCAACCTGCTGTTCCAGCATCTTCCGGTCGATATCTCCTATGTCGATGAAAATGAGCTGGTCGCCTTCTACAGCGATACCAAGCACCGCGTGTTCCCGCGCAGCAAGGGAGTCATCGGGCGCCATGTCAAGAACTGCCATCCGAAAAATTCGGTCGGCGTGGTCGAGGAGATCATCGAGAAGTTCCGAAGCGGCGAGCAGGATCGCGTCGAATTCTGGATCAACAAGCCGGGCGTGTTCATCTACATCCTCTATGTCGCGGTTCGCGATGCCGACGGCAAATTCCGCGGCGTCATGGAGATGATGCAGGATTGCTCGCATATCCGAAGCCTCGAAGGCTCGCAGACGCTGCTGAGCTGGAAAAACGAAGCCAAGGCGGATTCTGCGGACGCGGGCGAGGAGCAGGCGCCTGCCGCAGCGGACGCATCCAAGGCGGATCCCCAAGCGAATGCGCCGCAAGAAGAGCAGGGAGAATGCGGCTGCTCATGTGCCTGCAAGAGCGGTGAAGTGCCGGAAGTAACGCCGGAGACCAAGCTTGCAAAGCTGCTCAAATTCCGTCCGCAACTCAAAGAAGAGCTCCCACAGATCAATCCGGCATTCCGGATGCTCAACTCGCCGATGGCGAAAGTCATCGTTCCGATCGCGACGGTGCAGATGATGTCCGAACGCTCGGGCATGCCGATCGACGAGTTGATCGCCGCCATCCGGAGCAAACTGAAGACCTAAGCAACGACCAAGAATAAGCGAAGAATCGCAAAAGGAGAACAAATGAGTATTTTACCGGAACAAGCAGGAATTGCGCTCAAGGGCAGCAACTTCACCGTCGTCAAAAAAATCGGAAAAGCGGGCGATGAGATCCCGCGTCACAATCACCCGGAGGCGAATGTCCTCTTCACCATCGTTAAAGGCAAGATCGAAGTATTTTTGAACGATGTGCCTCACATGGTGACACCGGGTCAGATGATTCACTTTGACGGAGTGAACTACATCAACGCCAAGCTGCACGAAGACAGCGAAGCTTACGTCACTTTAATCCTGAAATAGCGACAACCACAGAAATTCGACTGCGCCGTTTCATAGAGGATCCCTCGACTTTTCGATGCGAACGTCGAGGGATTATTTGTTTGACAAATCGGGATTTATGTTACAATTTGTTTGTAAGTCGGTTTTTTGAGCAGTGGTTTGAGGGAGGAAAGCCATGAGACGAAACGAAAAAGCAAAACGCGTTGTAAAACTGGGCAATCGATTGCTGCTGTACTACGGGACACTGATTTTCCTGTCTCTTGTTCTGGTAGCGAGCGTTCAGATCGCTTCGACCTATCGTTCGAGGCTGGACCAAACGCGTGATACATTAAATTTACTTGCTCAAAGGCAGTCACTCTATATAGAAAATTTCATGGAAGGCTACAAACAAAAAGCCGAACAACTCTCGCAAAATCCTCGCATCGTCGACGAACGGATCTCGATCGACGAACGCATTCAATTCAGCCGATCCGTTCGCAATCGGTTCGGTTTCGGCACTCTGGCACTCAGTCAGGAAGATGCTACGGTTCTCGTATATGATGATGCCAAGACCGTCGTCAATCTCGGGGATCGTCAGTATATGAAAGAAGTGATTGCAAATGAGCGCACTGCGATATCCACCTTGATGGCGGACCGCTTGACCGGTAATCTCAGTGTCACTGTTGCGACACCGATTCCCAAAGAGCTCAATCCAAACGGAAAACACGAGTTTCTTCTCGTCGACTTGGACGGAAACATCATCAAAAATGTCGCGACCGAATTTACCTATATGCAGAGCGGGCAGGCATATCTCATCGACTCTCTCGGTCACATCATCGCACATGTCGATCCTGAGCAGATGAATCTCGAGATGAGCATCATGGAGCGAGCAACTACCCAACCCGAATTTAGATCCCTCGCCGAGTTCATTGCCGCAGCATCCAAGAGCGAACATGGCAGCGGGATGTATCGATACCAAGGCAAAGAAAAGTTCGCTGCATACCGGTTTGTCGAGGGGACAGACTGGCGCGTCGTAGTGACGGTCGAGAGCGACGAAGTACTCGCCGGAGTCTACGCCGGAATCTGGGCGAATGCCCTTCTGGCGCTTGTGATCCTCGGGGTCGCGATGCTGATCACTTACCTCGTCGGCAAATCGATTTCTTCCAAGACCAATGCGTTGAGCGAAGCGCTCGACAAGCTCGGTAAATATCAACTCCATTTCCATATCCCGATGATGGAAAAAATAAAGCAGAAAAAGCGCATGGACGAGATCGAAGCGAGCATTCTCGATGTGGATCTCGTCAAGGAGCGTCTGTTGGACATTGTGACGCGGACTTCCCAAGCGTCCGAGCAGGTCAATCGCTCCGTCGAGACGCTTCAAAGCGCAGTGACCCATACGGTAATGTCTGCCGACGACATCTCACAAACCATCGAATCGCTTGCAAATGGAGCGACCTCCCTCGCAGGAAATGCGGAAAAAGGCGCCGCCAATGTCACCAAGATGTCGGAATTTCTGGAGCGCAACAACATTTTGCTCAAGAAACTCAACGACGATGCGGCTTCAATCGTCGAATACAAGGATAAGGGGCTCGTTCAGATTCGCGAGCTGGCGGATATCAGCAGCAGCAACGAGAATGTGTTCCGCGAGATCTCCGCAATCGTCAACGAGACCTATGAAAGCTCACGTGAGATTCAGTCATCGACCGAGATGATTCAGCAGATCGCACAGCAGACCAATCTGCTTGCTCTCAATGCGGCGATCGAGGCGGCGCGTGCAGGAGAGCAGGGAAAGGGCTTCGCCGTCGTGGCAGACGAGATCCGCAAGCTCGCCGAAAACTCGACCAGCTTCACCGAGCAGATCAGCAATGTGGTCGCCAAGCTTGCAACCAAAGTGTCGGAAGTGGTACAGACGATCCAGAACTTCGAGCATAACATGCTGACTCAGCGTGAAAACACCGTGCAGACGCAGGCGGAATTCAACAACATCGCGACCTCCATCGACCGGATGGAGCAGGTGATCAACAACATCAACGGCTCCGTCGATCGGATCCTCCAAGAAAACGAGTCCGTCATGAGCATCATGAAGCAACTTTCCTCGATGTCGGAAGAGAATGCCGCTTCGACCGAGCAGGTTACTTCGAGTATCCAAGAACAATCGGCACAAATTCAGCAAATTAGCAGCCAGAGTGAGGAGTTGACCGAGATTTCTCACGGGCTGCTCGAATTGGTGGAACAGTTCCGATAACCTGTCCCACCGGACGAAAGGACGAGACTATGAAGAAGTTATTGACTCCGCTCCTCATTTTAATGTTGCTTCTCGCTTCCTGCACACAGGCTCCGGTAACGGATCCGACCAAAGAAAACGACCCGTCCGCATCGCAGGATGCGACGAAACCTCAGGGCACATCCGCATCGCAGGGTGCCACCACACCGACGGATAAAAATTTACCGACGACCGAAGCGTCGAAGCCGACGACCTCGGACAGTCCACGCATTCCGCTTTCGCAGGCGGATGAGTTTGCCCTCGTTCGCCGCATGACCGGAGTCTATTCGTCCTCCTACCAAGGAACGCAGGAGGGTCTGCCCGACTTCGATCAATTGGAAGTGCACTACATCGGAGGGCATCTGCTCTTTGAGTTCTACGAAACCTATTCGAATGGCGATGAACGAGCGATTTTGCAGGAGCTCGTTCCCGATGACCCGGTTCTGCTTCTCAGCAAGGACGCAACAAGCTTCACCGCGAAGACGGTCAGCTTCATCGGCTATACGACCGAGAGCGACATGCCGGACGAAAGCATCATGGAAAGCAAGGTCGAGGTGACCCTGCGCGAAAATGAATTGCAGCTCCGCTACGAAGGCGAAGAGATGATCTTCTCCTATGCCCTCGATCCGGGCGCACGTTCGCTGCATTGGCTGGATCCGGAAGATGAAGCCTACATCCCGGATTGGGAGCCGGAAATGGCGAGGGACCTCATCGGTACTTGGGTCTCCGAACCCGGCACTCGAGGCGATGGGACGCGCACCGTCGTCGTGATGGAAGAGGACGGCTCCATGGTCTTCCTGCATCGAGAGGAGGACAAGCCGCTCGTCGTGTACCGCGGCGTGTACCGCGTCGACAACGACAACACCTTGTATGCGCGCATCGAGCGCCTCGGTTATGGCGAGACGTCGCAGGATCTCGATATGGCGTACCATCTGAGCCGCAACAATTCGAAGCTGGAGCTGCTGTCGGTATCCAAGCTGCTTCCGATCCCGCAGGAGTTGAAGCTGGTTCGATCGGAGCCGGATTACAGCCTCGCATCGCGCTATGTAGCCAAGATGAATGCGCGTGCCTATACCTTCGATCCGAATCTCCTGATCGGATGCTGGGAAGGCAATACCTTCAACAAAGGAGAGGGCAGACGCTCCATGGTAGAAGCCAATTTCTTCTCCCGTCTGCTCATCGACGGAAGCGATTACGAGCATCTGCGCGGTCAGCTGTTCCACGAAGTCGAGACCGACCAAGTCGAGGCGGACGATGTCGAATTTGAGTTTGTCCGCAATTTGCTCGTCGAAGGGATTTCGAATCCCGACTGGTATTACCGTATGAGTTACACCGGGGCACAGGATATGCTGGCGATGACGCTGGTCGACGAAGAGACCATCCTGTTGTTCTGGTATACCCCGGAGGGAATCAAATACCAGATCGAGTACAAGCGCTGCCTGAATCGTCCGAATTGAGAAGTCGTTTCATTTGCATTCCGTCCGCACCGTTGAACGGACCCCTCCGTCAAGCTTCGAGCATCGCTCGAAGCTTGATTTTATGTGGAGTTGACGGCTTTACGAATTTTCAGTATGATAGAAGCCGAAATGTCTTAAATTGTTCTCAGGATTGGAGGTTCCCATGGTTTCCTTGAAGCAGATTTTCAAAGAGTTGCCGCCGAAGAAGGCGTTTCTCGACGGGATTCGGCGCGCTCCGAAGCGTGAATTGACGCTCAATGAGCAAGAAATTCGATTGGCAGTACGAAATGCTCTGCGTTATATCCCGGAAGAATGGCATGCGGAGCTCGCTCCGGAGTTCTTGGATGAGCTGATGACGATGGGGCGCATCTATGGATACCGCTTCCGTCCGGAGGGCAACATCGTCGGCAAGCCGATTGATCAATATGTCGGAGAGACGGTGGAAGGCCGTGCGATTCAAGTGATGATCGACAACAACCTCGATTTTGCGATCGCGCTCTACCCTTATGAATTGGTCACTTACGGTGAGACCGGTGCTGTCTGCCAAAACTGGATGCAGTATCACCTCATCAAAGCATATCTCGAAATCATGACCGACAAGCAGACGCTCGTCGTGCAGTCGGGGCATCCGCTCGGGCTGTTCCAATCTCCGGTTGGAGCACCGCGCGTCATCGTCACCAACGGACTGATGATCGGGATGTTTGACGATCTCGAAAACTGGAACCGCGCGGCGGCGCTCGGCGTCGCATCGTACGGACAGATGACCGCGGGCGGCTGGATGTACATCGGGCCGCAGGGCATCGTGCATGGGACGTATTCGACTTTGCTCAACGCGGGCCGTGATAAACTCGGGATCCCGGCGGATCAGGATCTCGCCGGCAAATTGTTCGTCACCTCCGGTCTCGGCGGGATGAGCGGTGCGCAGGGCAAGGCCGCTGTGATCGCCGGTGCGGTCGGCATCGTCGCGGAGGTCGATCCGTCGCGCATCGAGACGCGGTTCAGCCAAGGCTGGCTCACCGAAGTCGCGCACAGTGCGAAAGAAGCGTACGACCGTGCGGCGCAGCATATCGCGAGCAAGACTCCGGCGGCGATCGGTTTCCTCGGCAATGTCGTGGAACTGCTCGAATACGCGGTCGAGCACAAGGTCCACATCGATCTGCTCTCAGATCAGACGTCCTGCCACAATGTCTACGACGGCGGCTATTGCCCGATCTCGCTCAGTTTTGAAGAGCGTACGGCGATGCTTGCGACGGACAAGGCATTGTTCCGCAGGCATGTAAACGAGGGTCTGGTGCGTCATTACCATGCGATCGTCGAGCTGACCAAGCGTGGCGTCTACTTCTTCGACTACGGCAACTCGTTTATGAAGGCGATCTACGATGCGGGCGTCGTCGAAATCTGCAAAAACGGAAAGAACGAACTCGACGGATTCATCTGGCCATCGTATGTCGAGGACATCATGGGGCCGGTGCTCTTCGACTACGGCTACGGGCCGTTCCGCTGGGTCTGCCTCAGCGGCAAGCAGGAGGATCTCGATGCGACGGATGCGGCAGCGATGGCATCCATCGACCCGGATCGCCGATTCCAAGATCGGGACAACTGGGTATGGATCCGCGATGCCAAGAAAAACCAACTGGTCGTCGGCACCAAGGCGCGCATCCTGTATCAGGACGCGCTCGGACGACTCAAGATCGCACTCAAATTCAACGAGATGGTGCGCAATGGGGAGATCGGACCGGTGATGCTCGGGCGTGACCACCACGACACGGGCGGCACGGACTCTCCATTCCGCGAAACTTCTAATATCAAGGACGGCTCCAACATCATGGCGGAGATGTCCACCCATATCTTTGCCGGAAACGCAGCGCGCGGTATGAGTCTGATCGCTCTGCACAACGGCGGGGGAGTCGGGATCGGGAAATCGATCAACGGCGGATTCGGGATGGTGCTCGACGGCAGCGAACGCGTCGACGAGATCCTGAAAAATGCGATGCCTTGGGATGTCATGGGCGGGGTGGCTCGTCGTGCTTGGGCGCGCAATGCCAACGCGATGGAGACTTCCGAGCTGTATAATCAAATGCGCGAAAACGATCAGATCACGCTGCCTTATCTCGCAGACGATGCGCTGATCGAGTCGCTGTTCCAGAAAAAATAGACGCGGGGGCGTCGTTGGTCGCGTCCGGCAACGCTTTGCGGGTGCGACCTTTTCCGTAGCAAGCAATCAGAACATTTACTATAAGGAGTATTCATGAAAACAGACGTACAAATTGCGCAAGAGTCCAAGATGATGCACATCGGCAAGATTGCTGAAAAATTGGGCATTCACGAGGATCATGTCGAACTTTACGGCAATTACAAGGCAAAGATCAGCCTCGATCTCCAAAAGGAGCTCGCCAACAAGAAGGACGGAAAGCTGATCCTCGTCACGGCGATCAACCCGACGGCTGCGGGAGAAGGCAAGACGACGGTCAATGTCGGACTCAGCATGGGTCTCAACAAGATCGGCAAGACGACCTTTACGGCGCTTCGTGAGCCGTCGCTCGGACCTTGCTTCGGTGTAAAAGGCGGAGCGGCAGGCGGCGGATACGCGCAAGTGGTTCCGATGGTCGACATCAACCTCCACTTCACCGGCGACATCCACGCGGTCACTACGGCGAACAACCTGCTTTCGGCGATTCTGGACAACCATCTCAAGCAAGGCAACGCGCTCGGCATCGACCCGCAGCGCATCGTCTGGAGACGCGCGATGGATATGAACGACCGTTCGCTCCGCAGCATCGTGCTCGGAATCGGCGGCAAGAACAACGGCGTGACGCGCGAAGACGGGTTCGACATCTCGGTCGCATCCGAAATCATGGCGATCCTCTGCCTCGCGACGGATCTTGAGAACCTCAAGGAGCGTCTCTCCAAGATGACGGTCGCTTACACTTACGCAAACAAGCCGGTGACCGCGAAGGACCTCGAAGTGGTCGGATCGCTCGCCGTCCTGCTCAAAGACGCGATCAAGCCGAACCTCGTACAGACACTCGAAAATACACCGGCATTCATCCACGGCGGACCGTTCGCAAACATCGCGCATGGATGCAACTCCGTCGTAGCGACCAAGACGGCGCTCAAACTCGCGGATTATGTCGTGACGGAAGCGGGCTTCGGTGCGGACCTCGGTGCTGAGAAATTCTACGACATCAAATGTCGCCAAGCGGGACTCAAGCCGGCTGCGACCGTGATCGTTGCGACCGTGCGTGCGCTCAAGAAACACGGCGGCGTCGACAAGGCGGATCTCGGCAAAGAGAACCTCAAGGCACTCGAAGACGGGTTTGCCAACCTCAAGCGCCATGTGGAAAATGTCCGCAAATTCGGCGTGCCGGCTGTCGTAGCGATCAACGAATTCCCGACCGATACGGAAGCGGAAGTCAAACTCCTCAACGATCTCTGTGCGTCGATCCAAGTTCCGGTCGTCTTGGCTCAAGTTTGGGCGAAGGGCGGCGAAGGTGCGATCGAACTCGCGAAGAAGGTCGTCGAGATCGCGGAAACCGGAGAAGGCGAGAAGAACTTCAAGCCGCTCTACGAGCTGGATATGCCGCTCCGCGCCAAGATCGAGAAGATCGCCAAAGAGATCTACCGTGCGAAAGAAGTCGTCTTTACTTCGAAAGCGCTCAAAAACCTCGACAAATTTGAGGCGGACGGATACGGCAATCTGCCGATCTGTATGGCGAAGACACAATACTCCTTCTCGGACGATCCGGATCTTCTCGGCGCACCGGAAGATTTCACTCTCACCATCAGCGACACCAAGATCTCCTCGGGAGCGGGTTTTGTCATCGCACTCGCGGGCGACATCATGAGAATGCCGGGTCTGCCGAAAGTCCCTGCGGCGCTCAAGATCGACATCCAAGAAGATGGCGAGATCGTCGGATTGTTCTAATCCAATGAAGCATCTGGAATTTACATTGACGAATGCGGTGGGCGGGTTTTCTCGTCTGCCGCTCTCTCGTATGCATTTGCGCGCGGATCATGCGTTGCTCGCAGTCTCTCGAACGTCTTCGGGAGACTTTTTTCAACTGATTAAGGAGATGCCCGATCGCTTGCTGTTGCTGGACGATGGCGGGACGATCGAAGCAGCGCATGACTTTGATGATCCGCTGATCGTCAATCGATACGGTGCGATCAGCATCGGTTACCATGTCGGGGGCAACACGGCATCCGGGGCGGCGGTGTCCGATGATGCGGCCGCTCCCGAAAAACCGCGTTACTCCAATGCCGGAAAGCAGCTTTGTATGCCGCATGATTTGCCTCCGGGGACCGGTGCGGTCGCGTTCAAGTATATGGTGAACAACACGCGCGACAATCGATGGTTGGAGCTGTCGCCGTCGATTCCTTTGGCGGTTTTCGGCGCGCAGGCGGACTGTGTTCCGCTCGGCGTCGTCGATCCGTCGGATGCGAAGCGATCTTCGAGCCGATCGACGGTCTGGCAGGTCGAGAACGATGGGCATCGGATCGTCGTGCAAGGCGATCCGGGTTGCCCCGGATTGTTGATCGTTTCCAACTTTGCCCTGCACGCGCAAAACCCGGAGGAACGCAGTCTCACGCTGCGTCATCCGCTTCGCAAGGGCACCAATTTTCTGCATTTGATCTTTGCGTCCTTCCGCGATGAGAATCAGTTGCGCGAACTGAAAGAGCGTTTTTCGTCAGGCGGAGAACCGCTGGAGCATGCGATTCAGGCTTGCTTCGACGGCGAATTGTTGCGGGCGGATCATCTTTTGGAGGACGCCGGTTACGAGAAGCTCGGCGAGGGAAGCATCCTGTATCCGGAGGGAGAAGGGCATGTGAAGATCGTCTCCAAGCATCCCAAAATGCATGGTGATCCGGAGGATGCGCTCGTCGTGGATTGCGACGCCACATTGCTTCGCCTCTTTGTGCAGGCGCTCGACGATGTGCGCAAGATGGCGTCCTACGGGGCCTGCCGCTGCGACATCTGTCAGGATCCGGCGCAATACGAGAAGCTCGCATGGCGGGAGGTAGAAGCTCTCGTCGGGGAGCGTTGCTGATGACGACGCTGGAAACCTTTTTCCATGAACTGCTGGCGCCGGACTGCGCGCAAGCCCGAGTCGTCGGATTTCGCGTGACCTTCGGAGCCAAGCGCAAAAAGTCGCAGCGCCATCGCCGGGTCACACTCCGCCCGCTGGGCGAAGATCAAGTGCAGTTCGAGTATTTTACGGACACACAGGCATTTCATAAAAATATGGATCGGGAGACGGCGCACGCGGAGGTGCTTCGCCTCTGCGCTGAGGAGTTCAAGCAGATCGATGGGCAGATGGAGCGCCTCTCGGGCACGGGCATCGACCGCGAGGAGTTTCAGATTCTTGCTTCGAAGCCGGATTCACCGCGCATCGTTCGCAGGTCGCTCGGTGTCGCTTCGGCGGATTCGGCGTGCGAACCTGCGGCACCGCGCGCTGCAACCCACGATCGGAGGAAACGGTATCTTTTGGTGGACGGTGTTCCCGTCGATTTTTTGGTTCGGCTCGATGTCTCGGACGCGCGGGGGAAGGTGCATCCGCGGAGCTACGCAAAATTTCGCCAGATCAACCGGTTTCTCGAGATCGTAGACGATGTCTATCGCGGCGGCGGAGCGCCAACCGATCAACCGATCCGCGTCATCGACTTCGGTTGCGGCAAGGCGTACCTGACCTTCGCTCTGTATTACTATTTCACGCGAATCCTCCGCCGACCTGCCGAAATCATCGGCCTCGATTTGAAGCGCGATGTGATCGATTTTTGCTCGGAGGTCGCGAGGGATCTTGGATATGAGGGCTTGCGCTTTGAATACGGCGACATCGCGGATTATCCGGAGAGCAGCGTCGATTTGATGGTGTCGCTCCATGCTTGCGACACGGCGACGGATTATGCCATCGCGCAAGCCGTTCGTTGGGGAGCGCGAACCATCCTGTCCGTGCCTTGCTGTCAACACGAGCTCTTTTCGCAGCTCAAGAACGACCTGCACCGACCGCTCTTAAAGCATGGGATCTTGAAGGACAAGATGACGGAGCTGCTCACGGATTCGCTTCGCGGTTTGAAGCTCGAATCGCTCGGTTACGAGGTCTCGATGATCGAATTTACATCGCTCGAACACACGGCGAAGAATACGATGATCCGAGCGGTCAAGCGTTCTACCGAAAGCGAGCGGGCGCGCGTTGCGGCATCGGATGCTGCTCGGCTCGCAGAAGCTCAATTTCAAGCGTTGATCGATTTTTGGCGGATCGATCCGACGATCGCACGAATTTTGCCATAGGAGGATTTCTTGGAGAACCGCAACCCGACCTTGGGATTGGTTTTGGGGGCGCTGTCGTACATTATGTGGGGATTCCTCACCATCTACTGGAAGCTCGTCGACGGCATCCCGCCGTATGAGATCTTGGCACAGCGCATCCTATGGTCTTTTTTGTTCATCGTCGTCGTAATCGCCTTGGCACGTCGGCTCGGCGTCTTCTGGCGCGCGATCACGGATTGGCGGGTGCTGCGAGACAACATCCCGCCGGCGATCTTCATCACGCTCAATTGGTTTGCTTACATCTGGGCGGTCAACAACGGCCAGATCCTGCAAGCCGGGCTCGGGTACTTCATCAACCCGCTGGTGCTCGCGCTTCTCGGTCGTATGTTTTACGCGGAGCGCCTCAACCGCCTCGAGCAGATTTCGATCGCGATCGCGACCCTGGGCGTTGCGATCAAGACCGTCGTCTACGGCAGCTTCCCGTATCTTTCGATCGTAATGGCGTTCAGCTTCGGGTTTTACGGGCTGTTTAAAAAACGTTCGAAGCTGGATTCGCTCACGGGGCTGGGGGTCGAGACCTTCCTGACCGTGATCCCGTCTCTGATCTACATCCTGATGATGGAGACCTCCGGACAGGGGATCCACGGCAATCTCCCGTCGAGCTTTTGGTTTCTGATCGCGCTGAGCGGAGCGGTCACAGCGACTCCGCTCCTGTTGTACAGTGTCGCGGCGAAGAATCTGTCGCTGACGGTGCTGGGCTTTTTGCAGTATTTCTCTCCGTCGATTTCGGTGGGGCTCGCAGCCTTTGTTTACGGCGAGCCGTTTACCTTGGATTCGATGATCAGCTTCGGCTTGATTTGGTCGGCGCTGTTTCTGTTTTCGATCTCGCAGTACCACAAAATTCGTGCAAGGCGAGCACAGACAGCAGGGATGGCGCTGGGAGCTCGGCCGATAAGGAGGAGCAATGAACGTTAATTCTTTGTTTCTGTACGGGATGGCGGGATTGGTCGTCATCTTTGTCTTTGCCCAGTCGCTGCATTTTATGAAGCGCGCGACGCGACGAGCCAAGGAGTTGGGGATTTCGGATGAGACCGTCAAGCGCACGATTCATTCGGCGGTCGCTTTCAGCATCGCACCGGCCTTCGCGATCTTGCTGGGTGTGCTGTCCCTCTCCAAGTTTCTGGGGCTCCCTCTCCCGTGGATCCGACTCAGCATTCTCGGGGCGATCACCTACGAACTTTCCGCGGCGGCGAGCGCTGCGGCTTCGATCGGCGCTTCGATCACCGAAACCGTGACGGATCCGCGGGTCTACGCTACCATCGCTTGGGTAATGGCGATCGGGATCATCCCGTCGGTCTTGATCATTCCGTTTTTCCTGCCTCGGATTCAAGGAGGGATCGACGCGCTCAAAGGCAAGGACGAGCGGTGGGGCTCCCTCCTCATCACGGCGCTCTTTCTCGGTATGATTTCCGCCTTTCTCGGGGTCGTATTTTCGCGGATTCGTGAAGGATTGCAGGGCTGGATTCCGGTCTTTGTCCTTTTGTTTTCGGCCGTGGTGATGACGACATGCGGTTATTTCATCAAGAAATACCGCTCCAAATGGCTGGAGGACTATGCGCTCCCGCTCAGCATTTTGGGCGGGATGGCGTTCGCGGTCGTGATCACGCGACTGATCGGTTAGGAGGCGAATATGCGCAACAACGAATCGAATGATATGATGTCGACGCATCGCATCGGCAGGGTCTGGATGCTCGCCGCCTTCGCGATGATGATCGGGATTCCGGCGGCGATCTGCATTCACTTCAACGCTTGGCCGGGTTTTGCTCCCGTGTTTAAGGGGTTGCTCGGTGTCGCACCGATCTTTTGGACCGTGGCGGTCATCGAGGTGCTCACCTTCACGCCTATGCTCGGTGTCGGGGGATCGTATCTCGGCTTTGTGACGGGGAACCTCGTCAATCTCAAGGTGCCGGCCGCGCTCTCCGCGATGGAGAATGCCGGCGTCGAACCGGGCACGCCGGAAGGCGAGGTGATTTCGACGTTGGCGATCGGTGCTTCGACGGTCACGACGACGTTGATCATCGCCATCGGAGTGCTCGCGCTGACTCCGCTGACACCGATTCTCAACTCGGAGCTTCTCAAGCCGGCATTTGATCACATTCTACCGGCTCTCTTCGGCGGGCTCGCCGTGGTCTATGTCAGCAAGAACTGGAAGATCGCGATGGCGCCGCTGTTCGTTATGACTCTGTTGTTCATCGCCGTCCCGTCGCTCGCGAAAGCAGTCTCTCTGCTCGTGCCGGTCGGCGCGGCGATCTCGCTCGTCGTCGCTCGTATCCTATACAAAAAAGGGCTCGTCTAGGGAAGGGTTTATGCCCCCTGTCCCGCCTTGATTGCTTTGGGTGCGGGCACCTGATATCCGAAAGGAGGATTTATGCCGCTGCTCATTACTCTACTCGGTCTCTTTGTGCTCTTGCTTGTCGTCGTGTTGATTCGGACCTTCCGTTTCCGCCCGCTCGGAGAAACGATGCAGCGGGCGGAAACGGTGCAGCTCGATGAAGGTGCTGCGATCGCACGCTTTCAGCAGATGCTGCGCTTTCCGACGGTTTCCTACTATGATCCGGATCGCGTCGATCGAACGGCCTTTGACGGTTTCAAAGAATTTCTCAACAATGCCTATCCGCATCTCAAGCAGCGCGCCGTCCTCAGCTATCATGGGGATACGGGGATCTTGTATCATATCGCGCCGCGAGGCGGAGCGACCGAACCCGGTGCGTCGGACGATCGGCCGGTCGTCGTGCTGATGTCCCATTATGATGTCGTGCCGGTCGATGCGGCGCAGTGGACGCATGCGCCCTTCGGAGCCGAACTGGTCGATCGCGACGGTGAACGCTATGTCTGGGGGCGCGGTGCGCTCGACACCAAATCGACCTTATTCGCTGTCGTGGAGTCGGTCGAACATCTGTTGTCCCACGGTTACGAACCGGATTGCCATCTCTATCTCGCGTTCTCCGGCGATGAGGAGATCAGCGGGCAGGGTGCGCCGTCGATCGTCGCACATCTCGAATCACAGGGAATCCGCCCTGATCTCGTCCTGGACGAGGGAGGGGCGATCGTTCAGGATATTTTCCCCGGCGTCAAAAAGCCGGCCGCAATGGTCGGGGTCGGAGAAAAAGGGTATCTCGATGTCGAGTTGCTCTTACGAACCAAAGGAGGACATTCTTCCACTCCGCCAAAAGAAACGAGCGTGGCATCGCTTGCCAAAGCAGTCGTCGCGCTTCAAAACAAGCCGTTTCCCGCCCATCTGGGCAATGAAGTGCGCGGCATGCTCGATCGCATGGGGCGGCATTCGACCTTCGGGCTCCGGCTCGTTCTCGCCAATCTGTGGCTCTTCCGGCCGCTGCTTCTTCGCGTCTTCGGTGCGATGGGCGGAGAACTCGCGGCGATGACGCGCACGACGATGGCTCCGACTTGCATGCGCGCTTCGGAAGCCTTCAATGTGATTCCTTCCGAATCTGCCGTCGGCATCAATCTGCGTCTGCTTTCTCGGGATACGGTGGACTCGGCGATCGAACGGATGCGTGCGATCGTTCGGGATGAGCGCATCGACTTCCACGTGATCGAATCCCGGGAAGCTTCCAAAATCTCGCGTACCGATTCGCGGGCATGGCAAACCGTAAAAGAAGCGATCGGAGCGACTTGGGGCGATGTCATCGTCTCTCCGTATCTGATGGTCGCAGCGACCGACTCGCGCCATTATGGTCGGATCAGCGAGCATGTTCTTCGTTTTTCCGCGATGCCTTACACCGCGGAAGATCTCAAGCTCATTCACAACCATGATGAGCGCATCCGCACGCGCGTCCTGCTCGAAGCGGTACAATTTTATATCAATCTTTTGAAGAGATGGGGAGAATAGACTCTATCTGTTAATGAAAACCTTTAATTAAAATAGCTTGAGACGATCGTTCGATTACGAGTGATCGTTTTTTGTTTGACATTCATCCTTTTGTGTAATAACCTAAACATAGAAAGGGGGGAGAGGATGAGAAAACGACAGAGGGATTTATCGATAACGATCCCGGTATGTCTGATCATCGGAGTGCTGGCGATTTTGTGTTTTGCGGGATGCTCCTCCCCGCCGGGGGCGACGGAGACGACATCGGCGAGCGAATCCACGCAGACGGAAGAACGGACTGAGGAAACCGTGACGACATCCGCTGTCGGGCGAACGCGTTTTGAGCGCCATCGTCCGATTGCATTGGAGCACGTACGAAAATTCACATTATTGGACGATGGACCGGCTGACGACGAGGAGAATCTCAAAGGGCTGGCTCCGGATTCGATTCAGATCATAGAGCACATCGTGGAGCTCGATGAAGCTCTCGATTCGCATACGACGGTGAACTGGGGAGATCAAGACTCCCTTCTCTACAAGGTGTGTGAGACAGGCAAGGCGCAGCCGTTTCTCCGCGCGATCTACGAACAAAGATTTGGCGGAGAGGACAAAAAACTGCTCTTAGACATGCAGGAGCCGCAGTATTTGCTGAATAGCGCGGTAAAGCACGGTGAGTTCTATTATATTACGGGGTTTCGCTGGGGGGTCGACGCGGAAGGGGATTGGACCTTCTACCTTTCCAAATTGGTGGACGGACGCCTACAACATCTCATCGAGCTGAAGTCGGACAGTTTTTGGAAATTTCCGACGCGTCTCTATTGCGACGGAAGCCGCGGGTATGCGCTGTTTCAACGTGATGCGGAATCTCCGGTTCAGCGCCTCATCGTCGATTTTGAGACCGACGAATGTACCTTGACGGCGATCGCTCCGGATGTGAAGGGGGACTTGGTTAGGGGCGCCAAAAACGTAAATTCCGGGGCTTCGATTTTTGAGATCTATAACAAGGAGACTCAAACCGGTGCCGCGATTTACGCTGTGGGAGATCGGGTGCATCGGATCGAGGGAGATCCTGCAATATGGCAGTCTTACGGATTGATCGGCGATTATTTGATTCAGACAAATTATGATAAAGCGGCGCTCAAGGGCGATATTTCGATCTATGACACGGAGCTTAACCTGGTCGCACAGATCGACAACCCGGGAGTGATTTGGACTCTTTCCAACCTGGGAGAAGCAATCACATTGTTTCGATCCGGCGCGTCTCGTGGACTGATCTATCCCACCGAAGAAGGCGATTTCGAGCTGGGTCACTTTCCGACGAACGATGTCGTCGTAATCGGAAGCTACGGCTACAAGAGTCTCTTCATAGGAGGTGAACTCTGCTTTGATTCCCGGAGTGACATTCACCGGACTGCAGAGGATCCGCTCACGTACCGCTGTTTCCATGTGACATGGGATTGAGGCGCCAACGGCTCGATATCCGGCAGCGAGACAGGTGCTACAGCATTTCCAAGATTAGAAATCCGTACCTATGTATTCAAATTCGGGTTTTATATTTTTAAAACTTAATCATAAATGGGTATTGCATTTATGCGAAAGCGAGGTTATAATAGAGACAACAAAAGGCAGCGCGGAATCACCGCAAAAGAATCACAAAATAAACGACGAAAGGGGTGAGACCACCAAAAGCGTAATCGGCAATATAGGGTTGATACAAATTTACTGAAAACAGATCCCGTTTCCGGAATTTATGAAATTCCATCCTCCCGCTCTTCCGGATCTGAATTTGAGGTAAAGTGAGCTAAGTTCACAGCAATCGGAACAAAATCTTGTACGGATATGAGTAACATCTGCCATTTGTTCAGAATACAAGAAAGGAAATTTGAAAATTGAATACAAATCATCTATAAGCCTCTCGAGCCGATGTTGCCGAGGGGCTTATTCATTGCTCCGAAGTTCTCCCTGTGCGATAATGAGAGCGACGGAGGAAGTATGAAGCGCTTTTTGATTCTCAGTGATATTGACGGAACGCTCATCAACAAGCAACGCGAGATCGGTGCGGAGACAAAGCGGGCGATTGAACGATGTTTGGAGCTGGGACATCGGTTTGCCTTGGCGACCGGGCGGATGCACGATGCCGGGCGAATCGTCACCCAAGATCTGCCGTATGACGGATTTCTGATCTCCTGCAACGGCGCGTATGCGCAGCATCTCCTCACCGGGGAGGTGCTCTATTCGAAACCGCTGAATCCCGAATCGGTCCGAGCGATCACGGATATCTGTCATCGGCATGGGGTCTATTATCATCTTTATACGCCGCATATCATCGTGACGGAGCATCGCTCGATGATCGCGCAACGGTATGCGGACGATATGAAAACGCTCGCGCGAGAGTTTCGTTTTGAGGTGCGTTTTGTCGACAGCAAGGAGGAATTGGATGCCGTAGCCGGCGAGCTGGTAGTTCACAAGGTCGGGTTCTGGACTGCGGATCGTGAGCAAATGAAGGCGATCACGGCGGAAATCGCGGAGCTCGGTGAGTTTGCGACCTGCCAATCCTACGCCACATCCTTCGACGTGATGGCACCGGGAGTGTCCAAAGCGCTCGCTATCGATGCGCTCTGCGCGCATTATGGGATCGAGCGTGCTGCCGTCATCGCGTTTGGAGACAACGACAACGACGTCGACATGGTGCGGCATGCCGGACATGGAGTTGCGATGGGGGACGGATCGGATGCGCTTCGCGCGGTGGCGGACGAAATTACGGCGACGAGTGATGAGGACGGCATTGCTCTTGTGTTGAATCGACTGTTCCCGGGCGTTTCAGGATGCTTTTGATCGCGGTGGCGACGGATTTTTCCGCCGGAAGATGTTCCGCGTAGGCACGCTTTAAAAAATCGGATACGGCCTCGCGGTTGGTTTTTTTGTCGACGGGACAAGGACTCTTGACAACGGGGATCCGGAACTGATCGACGTAGGCGAGCACGGTGCGCTCGTTGGTCTCGATCAAAGGGCGAATCACCGTAATGTCGGTGCGCGAAAGGTATGCTGAAGCTTCGAGCGGCTTGATGCGACCGGTGTACAGCAGGTTCATAAAAAAGGTCTCGATCAGATCGTCGAGATGATGGCCGAGCGCGAGTTTGTTGAATCCTTTTTGGTTCATCACGCTCGCAAGTGTCCCTCGGCGCATGTTGGCGCAGAGCGAGCATGGGTTTTGCTCTTCGCGGATGTGAAAGACGACCTCGGCAATTTCGGTCGGTTCGACATGGTATGGGACGCCGAGTTCGTCGCAGAAGCGTCTTGCGGTGTCCAAATCGAAGTTGTGAAAGCCGGGGTCGGCGGTGATCGCCATCAGTTCAAAGGGTTCCGGACTAACGCGACGGTACCGGCTCAGTGCGTGCAGCAATGCCATACTGTCTTTGCCGCCGGACAGTCCGACGGCGATGCGATCGCCCGCTTCAATCAGATGAAAATCTCGGATCGTCTTGCGGATCGACCCGAGAAGATTGTGTTTTGCCATATTGCTCCGAGGACTATTGTCCGAATTGGAATTGGAAGGTTTGTTCGTATGGCTCCGGTTTGGTGCCATCTTTGTTTTCGGCGCTCAGTCGGATGAGATATTCGCCCTCGAGCTTAAACTCGAGAATCAAGTTGATGTCCTGGGATGATCGGATCAACTTGCCCCCATAATACACTTCCCATAGGTAGGAATGCGCTTTGGAAGCGCCGGACGATGTGTTGGTGAACGCGACCTTGGTTTCGCTCTGTCGCGTAATTTCAAACTGCGGTTGAAGCGGCTCGAGCATAACGGAGACCACGCGGTAGGCGAAGAACACGAGCACGGTGGTGATGACGGTCACGAGGACAAGCAACATGGTGCGCTTGAGCTGTCGCTTACGCACGAGCTCGCGGTCGTGACTGTCATAGAAATCATCGAGTTCTTCTTTAAAGGAGTATTCCGGCGAGAAATCGTCATCGTGGAGCGGGACGATCTCTTCGTAATCGTCGTAGTCTCCGACCGATCGGATTGAGTCATCGCGGGCGTCTTCGCGCTCG
>JAUMWO010000046.1 GCA_030529605.1 Bacillota bacterium
AGCGAGAGGTCATCGGGATTGAGAAAGGCCTCAAATCGCACCTTTTGATGCGGCTTGAGAAATTTGTATGCGAATGGGAAGACGGCGACCAAGGTCGACAGACCGAGTGCGATATGCCAATACTTCATCCCGCTGACGAAAAGAATGCCGAAGGTGATGAAAACAAAGACCATCGCTCCTCCTAGATCCGGCTGCAACAGCAGCAACACGATGATCGGAAGCGCCGTGCCGATGGCAATCAAGACATCCCACAGAGAGACCTTTCCCTTTTTATCGGCCATAAACTTCGAAAGGAAGAGGACATACCCGATCTTGGTCAACTCACTCGTCTGAAAGTCGATGGGCCCCAGCTCGATCCAGCTCCGCGCAGAAAAACGTTCCACACCGATTCCGGGCAGATACACGAGGAGCAACAGAAAAATCGAAGCCCCATATATGATCCAATGCAATTTGCCGAACCAGTCGTATGGAATCACGAAGATCACACCCATTGCAACGATTCCCGCAACGAATGCGATGATTTGTACTTTCATCTCGCGCGTCAAAACGCGATCCACTTCAAAATCCGTCGCCGTCGCGATCGTCGCCAGTCCGATGGTAAAGATGACGAGGACGACCGCGAGCAAAAAATAGTCCAAGCGACGTAAAATTCTCATTTTCTGCGACGTCTCGTGTTCTGAATCGGGCTGTCCGTACGGAGGACATTGGCACCCTTGCCGTCGTCTCCCGGAACAATCTCAAACTTGATCTCGTTTGGATTGCAAGGAAAACTGAAATAACGCGACAGAAGCTCTGCCAATTCCCGCTTGAATTGCTCGCTTCGCTGCGGATCCATACTGACCCTCTCGAAAGGAAGAGGCATCGATGCGTTCAAGCGACGCTTCGCAATGTCCCGACTGGATTCTTGTTTTGGAGTAAAAAGCCACTTAAACATGCTTACCCCCTACTCCAGAGATTCTTCCAGAATGCGCCGAATCCTTTGTTCTGGGTTTCTTTCAAATCGATGAACTCGACTTCTTCTCCAAGAATGCGCCGCGCGACGTTGCGGAACGCGCGTCCGCAAAGCGAGTTTTCCTTCATCGTAGCCGGTTCCCCTCGGTTGGTCGACATCACGATTTCCTCGTCATCCGGCACAATACCGATCAGATCGATCGCGAGAATTTCCTCGATGTCTTCGACGGTCAGCATCTCGCCCTTTTTGACCATTTGGTATCGAATGCGGTTGACCAGGAGACGCGGCTCCGGAAGCTCCGCTGCTTCGATCATGCCGATGATTCGATCGGCATCCCGCACCGCCGACATCTCCGGCGTAACGACCACGATCGCTTGATCGGCGCCCGCTACAGCATTGCGGAAGCCTTGTTCGATCCCCGCCGGGCAGTCGACCAGAATATAATCATAGGATTGTTTGAGTTCATCGACGATCGCCTTCATCTGCTCCGGATTGACGGCATCTTTGTCCTTCGTTTGCGCCGCTGGAAGCAGAACGAGATTGTCGAAACGCTTATCCTTAATCAGCGCTTGTTTTAAACGACATTGTTTGTTGACGACATCGACGATATCGAACACAATGCGGTTTTCGAGCCCGAGGACGATGTCCAAATTGCGAAGCCCGATGTCCGCGTCGATAACGCAGACTTTCTTTCCAAGCAAAGCCAGCGCAGAACCGATATTAGCTACTGTAGTCGTTTTACCCACGCCGCCTTTACCGGACGTGATTACGATTGCTTCTCCCATCTAAACCCCCACAATTCGAACAAATCCATCGACCAATTTTGCCATTTCCGGGTAATTGTTCGGTTTATACTTTTTCCCGCTCGGAGGACCCGATACATATTTCGAAATACGGATCTGAATCGGTGCCAAATGAAACGCGAGCACAAAACTGTCTTCCGCACCGCCGGAGCCGGCGTGCACCAATCCGAGCGCCTTCCCGGTGCAGATGATGTTGCCGGTGGCAACGACTTCGGCGCCGGCATTGATGTCTCCGATCACGATCACATGTCCGTCATGATCGATGCGACTCCCGGAACGGAGCGTGCCTTGATGAATGCGCACATTGCTTCCGTTTGCATTCATCGGGCGCGATTCCAAAGATTTTTCGTATTCTTCGTTCTTTTCTTTCGCGACGCGCAATTCCTGCTCCAAACGCTGGAGCTTCGGTGTGATCTCGTCATCGAGGAGCCGCTGATATTCCCGATAGACTTGCGAACGAATCGACTCTTCGTCCTCGGCGGACAATTTTTTCGGACTGTCCTCTCGCACCTCGAGCGAATCGGCATGGGATCCAACTTCCTGAAACAGCAAGTTGTCGATCTGCGCCTTCTCCGCATAGGTCAGCGAACGGCCACGCGTTCCGACAAAGCGGTGAGCTCGATAGAATTCCGCATTTTCTTTTAATTGCTGCTGCAACTGCGAAAGAACATCTTCAAACTCTCCTTCCGCATCGATCTTCAGCAGCAAACCATCTCTGGTTCGTTTGACTTCCAAGATCCTTTTCATGGGCACCTCGATACGATTGTATCATAATTCTTTCTCAACTCAATGCTTTTCCTCGAGTCGTTACTATGGCTTTCCTTCCTCCTTTTCCGGCGTCGTTTCCGGTTGAAGTCCATAATACGCCGTCAGCAACTCGCGCGACACCGCAGCCGCATAAAGCCCCGAATTTCCCTGCGGAATCATGACGGCAAATGCGACTTCCGGATTTTCGTAAGGTGCAAATCCGACAAACCAAGCAAAGGAATCATACGTCGCTCGGAATCGATTGATCTCTTCGTCCGAAAGAGTCTTCGAGCTCAACCGCTTGAGCGCCTCGCGCATCGCGTCGCCTCGATTGAGACGCTCCAAACTCAGCGCTTGCCCGAATCGATGCAGGATCTCCTCGAGTTTCTCCGGATCCTTTCCGCTTCGCCGGAGCTCTTCGACCTGTTTTTCGAGCGCCGTCATCTCCTCGGCACGCTCCTTGAGCACCGCGGTCGTTTCGAGCTCAAGATCCTCAAGGCGAACTTCCGGCGCGAGTTGAGCGAGGTTGGTGTTGATGTTCTCCGCTTCATTTTCCGGCGGAATGCGTCCTTCTTTCTCCGCAGTTCCCGTCTTCCCGGCCACCTCGATCGGAAATTTTTTGAACAGATTGTCGATGTACGAGTTCGGATTGGTAACCACGTCGCGCATCCCTTGGCGGACAAAACGAAGTTGATCGTCGGGATCGAAGCTCTCCGTGACCGAAGCATTTTTGGCATTCGGCACGCCGTCCACGCTGTCGACGTACGTAAGCTCGATCGGATACCCGCCGTTTGCGATCATCGCGACATAGCGCGCCATCTGCATCGGTGTGTAGGCATGCTCTCCCTGACCGATGGCGAGGTTCATCGTATCCCCTTCATACCAGCTCATTAAGTTGAAATAGTCGTATTTGATCAGCTCCGCCAATTTTGCCGTCACTTCGTACTCTTCGCTCGAACCAAGCTCCATCAACCGGTCGATAATCTCGTTTCGCTCCGGGTTCTCATCGGCCCAGGAAACGATGACGTCGATCAGAGTTTGCAGTTTGGCATGGGTGTCGATGCGCTCCGGCGCGATGAATTGCGGTAATACGGATTCCAGTCTCTCGCGGAGCAACACCTCGCTGGTTTCCTTCTTGCGATCGACTTGAGGAACGCCGAGTACCGTCTCCGGCACCTCGACTCCGCTCGGAGCGTCCAGGCCGAAGAGCTTGGACGTACTGATCAATCCCATGCTGTCCATAGTAAAGTTGAGCGGAACATCGCGGTAGTAGTCTTTTCCATTTCCTATGCAATAAAAGTAGTAATTGCAGGACTCTTGAAGAGCGCGCATCAAATCGATCGGACCATGCTTGCCGCGATGCTGGTTCCATAGCCAGCAGCCGAATGTTTTGCCCCCGATCTCGATAAATCCGTCATCATAGAGTTTTTGGTATGGATCCAGGCCGCGCAGCAATCCGGCATACCCGGTGATCATTTTATAGGTCGATCCCGGCTGCACTGCCATCATCGTCGTCATGTCGATCAGCGGACGAGCGGCGATCGGGTTGCGCGGATTGGACGGATTGAGTTGTTTCCAGTCTTCGTCGGTCAGGCCGTTCATAAACAGCATCGGATCGTAGGACGGGTAACTGTAGGAGCCAAGAACGGCACCGGTTTTCACGTCGACCATCACGGCGGCGATCGACTCGACATTGGCAAGGGCATCGTGCTTGTAATCCCCAAACGGGCTACGAACAAGCTCTCCTTTGCGCATCGACTCGACCGCACGTGCGAGAACATCCTTCATTTTCGCTTGAAATTCGGTGTCGATCGTCAGCTTGAGATCCTTGCCCCTCGTTGCCTTCACGGTTTCAAGCCCATAGGTCTCCGGATCGACCTCACCGATGTAGCGTCCGGAGACATCCGCCTCGATGTACTTGTATCCCGATGTTCCGTGCAACCGCTCTTCTTCGACGGATTCAATCCCGCTCTTCCCGATCATCTGATTGGGATTGTATCCGAGTTGATCCACATAGTATGCCACCTCACCCTCCGTGGCGATGCGTCCGAGATAACCGACGATGTGAGCGGTCAGATCATGCTGTGGATAAATCCGCTTGGTCGTAAAGGTCGGATACAATCCCGGAAATTCATAACCTCTCTCTGCTACCAGTACGGAAGTCTCCCGGGAAACATCCGGTGCGACGACAATCGGTTCATAGCGCAAGTAGCCCTTGTCACGAATCAGGTGCCGATAGATCATGACCTTGTACGCATCTTCATCGGACAGTCCCGCCGGAATCCGATAGGAGCGAATCTCTCGAATTGCCTGAAAGGCTTCCGCTGCAGAAACACCGGGGTCCAATTCATACGATTTGAGAAAATTTTCCTTCTCGATTTCCTGAGTAAAGCGCAGATCGATGGTCGAAATCGGCAAATAGACGCTCTTGGAATTGAGCAATTTCATCGCTTCGTAATCGCTGAGACCGGGATCGATCAAATAGCTGTTTCTCTCATATTCGAACACTTGTCGCGCCGACCAGTTGCGATCATACCCGGCACGCTCCAACCAGTCTTCGATTTCCGTATCAAAGCGATACTTGAATTCTCCGCCGACCGGATGGATCGGGAATTCCTGCTGCTTCTCTCCCTGCTTATTTAAAAAATCGTACAGACGAATGCAGTAATCATTGAACTGATCCGCCGGAATCAGAGACGAATTGAGCTCCACGGCATAGCCGATCTCGTTGACCGCGAGCGGCTTACCTTTTACATCCGTGATTTCACCGCGCCCCGAAGTCGTTTCGATCTTTCGAATGCGGTTTTGCAGAGAAAGTCGGTAGTATTCTTGTCCGTGCACGATGGTGGTATCGTACAGACACCAGAGCAAGAAAAAGAACATCCCGAGGATCATCAACAGGAGATGAAATTTTTTATTGGTCAGGAAGCTAAACATTGTTGTCACCCAATCGGAAGCCTTTCACAAATCGGAACAGCAAAAAATAGATCAAGTAGCCGACAACGAGATTGTAGACGACCTCGATCAAAAACTTATCGAAGACCGAAGCGATCGGAAGCGCACTGCGGAACAAGAACATGATGATGTAATAAGCGGCATGATACGCCACCGTACCCAAAACAAACATCAATGCCGGCATCGTAATGGAGTTGTTGTAGAGATGCACGGAAACGAAATGCACCGCCAAAGCGACCGACGGAAGCAGCAGCAAATTCAGTCCCAAAAATTTGCTGACGAACAGGTCGATTAACAGCGCGTAGATCGCCGAATAAATCAGGCCATTTCGAATTCCCGTCAAAATCGTCAGAATCACGGTCAGGATGATCCCTGTATGGAACAGGGTGTTGTGGATTCTCAGCACTTGAAAAATCGTCGTGGACAGCACATAGCTCAGGACTGCCACGATCGGCACAAAATACCATTTCATGGCTGCTCCTGATACGGCAAAACCAAGACCTTGCTGACTTTCTTGAAATCGACGACCGGAAGAACTTTGGCTCGCTTCAACAGAAGATCCTCATCGACGACGATGCTCTCGATCTTTCCGATCAGGATCCCGCGCGGGTAAATGCCGATTCCGGAGGTCACAAGATAGTCACCGTCTTGGATCTGCGCTTTCGGGTCATAAAATTCGGCGATCAATTCGTAATTCTTGGTCCCGCTGACAATGCCATCGAAGTCATTTTGCACTCGACTCATTTCAAAGGCGACGGACGATCGCTGGTCGATGACGGCGATGACCTTGGACCAGCTCTCACCGACTTCGTAGACGAGACCGACAAGCCCCTGCCCGTTGATCACCGTAGAGTTCTTGGTGACACCCTGAACGGATCCGACATCGATCACAAAAAAGTTGAACCAGTTGCCCGGATCCTTGCCGATGACGGAAGCCGAGATGTACTTCTTGTTTTCACGCGCGGACTCGAAACGAAGCGCACGCTTGAGTTCCTTGAGCTCCTGGAGATCCTTCGCCTCCATCGTCAACTCGATGATTTGTTCCTTGAGTGCCTGATTCTCCTTGGCGAGATTCTCGTTTAAGGTCTTATAATTCATCATGTTGAAAAAAGGCTCGGTCGTCTCATCGATGTAATTGGAAATCGAAGCGAACAGCCGGTTGATCGGCAACAAAAGAGAGCCCAGCTTGCTCTCGATCGCCGAGACACGCTCTCGCCCATTGTGCGACAACATCATCAGAGCCAATAGGAGAATAATCGTGACGACGATTATCGCGTTGCGGATCCCGGCGCGCATCAGATGCCTCGAGAACGAACAAAGACATCCTTAAGGGTGTCGAAGCTTTCGACCGCTTTTGCCGTGCCGTTTGCGACACAGTCGAGCGGATTCTCCGCGATATGGACTGGAATCCCGGTCTGCGACGCGATCAGTTTGTCCAGATTCTTGAGCAGTGCGCCTCCGCCGGTCAAAACAATGCCGCAGGCATAGATGTCGGAAGCAAGCTCCGGCGGCGTCTTTTCGAGAGTCGACTTGATGCCCTCGATGATCACCTGAATCGGATCTTTGATCGCTTCGTGGATTTCGCTGGATTTGAGAGTGATCTTGTTGGGAAGTCCCGTGACGAGATTGCGCCCCGTGAGATCAAAGGTCTCTTCGGTGCGAGGCGGAATCACACAAGCGATCGACATTTTGATGTTCTCGGCCGTTCGTTCTCCGATCATGATGTTGTAATTCTTGCGAACATAATTGATGATGGAATTGTCAAGCTCGTCTCCCGCCGTGCGGATCGAGCGCGACGTCACGATGCCGCCGAGGGAAATGACAGCGATTTCCGTCGTCCCTCCCCCGATGTCGACGATCATGCTGCCGGTCGGTTCCGTGATCGGCATGTTGGCCCCGATGGCTGCGGCCATCGGCTCCTCGATCAAATATGCTTCGCGTGCTCCCGCCTTGATCGCCGCATCGTATACAGCACGCTTTTCCACCTCGGTGATTTGAGACGGGACGCCGACGACTACTTTTGCGCCGGTGAGCATATTGCTCCCCGGAAGCGCTTTTTTGATAAAATACTCGATCATGCGCTGCGTCACATCGAAGTCCGCGATGACACCTTCCCGCAGGGGCCGAATCGCTCGAATCTGGCCCGGGGTTTTGCCGATCATTTCTTTCGCTTCGCGACCGACCGCCAACACTTGCCCTTTCTCGCCGATGGCGACGACGGACGGCTCGTTGACGACAATTCCCTTGCCTTTGACGCATACCAATGTATTTGAAGTCCCTAAATCAATGCCCAATTGTTTGTGAAAGAGTCCTAATTTCAAAATATTGCTCCTTTTCCCTACGAGGAGGAAATCATTCGATTGTGTTCTAAGTAGCTGTAATAAGCGGTCTCCGATACGATCACATGATCGACCAACGGGATCCCGACCAAATTTCCCGCGGCAACGAGGCGTTCGGTGATGCGATCGTCTTCCTGCGAGGGAGTCACATTGCCGGAAGGATGATTGTGCACCGCGACGATGGTCTGAGCCGACCGCCGAATCGCATTTTTGAAGACTTCGCGCGGATGAACCAACGAAGAATTCAACGTGCCGATCGAAACGATCTCCCAAGCGACCACCTCACGACGTACATTGAGCATCACCACGGCAAATTTTTCGACCTTCTCCTTGCCGAGCATCCCGCGAAAAAAATCCGCGACCTTACTCGGAGAAGTCAGCTGACTCCCCCTGATCTCCGGCGTATGACCGGCGCGTCGGCCGAGTTCAAATGCCGCCATGAGCTGGCAAGCCTTGGTTGTCCCGATCCCCTCGATCGACGTCAGCTCTTCGGGCAGCGCATCCGACAGCTGCCGGATGTCATCGTAGCGCCCGATCAGAGCATGCGCGAGATCGATCGCCGATTTGGATCGCGTCCCCGAACGAATGACACAGGCGATCAATTCGGAGTTGCTGAGCGCGTTTCGCCCGAGTCGAAGCATTTTTTCGACGGGTCGTTCCATCTCCGGAATATTGCGAATCATAGTCCTCCTTCGGGCTAAAAACTATGACATCACAATAAAATCAATCTCTCTGCCCTCTTTCCTTATTTTACCATCACTTCTTGTTGCGAGCAACCAAATCCGCCTCGATGCGACGTCTTCGGTTTTGCAATTCATTCAACAGATTGATCAATTCGCTTTCGGTCGCAAACAGTGTTTCCTTGGATTGCTGAAGCGATTGAATCAGGCGATATTGCGCGTCGCTGATCGCCTGCGCACGCATCTCCTCGGCGGACTGCTGCGCTCTCCGCACGATCTCGTGGTTGGCGACCATCTCACCGGCGCGTGTTTTGGCTTCGTTTAGAATCTCATTTGCCTTCTGCTGCGCTTTGCGAATGATGTCGTCCGATTGTTCCTGCGCACTGCGATGGAGTTCCTCGACCGCTTTCTTTGAGCCGCTCTCGAGTCGAATCTGATTTTCGACAATATGTCTTGCCTTGTCGAGGTCAGCCGGCAAACTCGAACGGATCGCGTCGATCAACTCGATGACCTGATCCCTTTTGACA
This sequence comes from Bacillota bacterium, assembly GCA_030529605.1. Taxonomy (GTDB): domain Bacteria; phylum Bacillota; class Clostridia; order Peptostreptococcales; family Acidaminobacteraceae; genus JAUMWO01. The sequence continues at coordinate 9,004 of JAUMWO010000046.1, forward strand.
AAGACACGCCCCAAGAACGGGATGCCCATTCTCGATTGAATCAGTTCCTCGAGTTCTTCCAACAACTCCGGTGTGCTAATCTTGTATTGTTCGATCATCGCTCTTTTCCTTTATCGCTCGCCACACCGGCTCCGAAACGAAGCCGGATACGTCACCGCCGAATCGGGCGACTTCCTTAACGATGCTTGAGCTTAGGTACATGTATTCGACTCGCGTCATGATAAAAACGGTGTCGATGGTCGCATCGAGCTTTTGGTTCGCCGAGGCCATCTGGAATTCCGCTTCGAAGTCCGAGATGGCGCGCAAGCCTTTCACGATCACATTGGCACCTTTTTGATGCACGAAATCGATCAAAAGCCCGTCGTGATATGCCACCTCGACATTGTCCGACTTGAGGGATTTCCGAATGAGCTCGACGCGTTCCTGAGGATCAAACATCGGTTTCTTTCCGGGATTGATCATCACGGCGACGATCACCCGATCAAACAGCTTCGCCGAGCGCTCGATGATGTCCAAATGTCCGAGCGTAATCGGATCAAAACTTCCCGGATAAACAGCTATTCTCATACTTCTCCCCTTCTATACACATTTACAGTTATCTTACCATACTTCTTGCTTTTTCGGCGTTGAATTTTCGTAGCGGACAGATCGAAGTCGAAATCCGACGGTGCGCTTGACTCCGCCACGATCAAAGCCTCGTCGGCAAGCAAATCTTCCGATTCCAGCAAAATCAATGCATCACGGATCAATCCTTCGCCGTATGGCGGGTCCAGATACACGAGATCATAGCGACGGCGTTTCGCCGGATTCAGCAAAAATGCTCTCCAGTCGGACCGGTACAAGCACACCGAATCCAGCATTCCAAGCTTCTCACAATTTCTCCGCATCACTGCATTTGCTTCCTTCGAAACATCGACAAGATCAGCGCTCGATGCTCCGCGGCTGATGCATTCCAATCCGATGGCTCCGCTCCCTGCGAAAAGGTCCAACACATGTGCTCCGGGGATGTCAAATGCGATCATGCTGAACACCGCTTCTTTGATCCGATCCAGGGTCGGACGCGTCGCCTCACCCGGCAGGGTTTCAAGCTTTGCACCGCGCTTCGTTCCGCCTATGATCCGCATGCCAATCCTCCTTTCGTCTTGCGATGTATTCGATCGCGCTCTCATCTCCCGCTTCTGCTTTGGCGACGAGCTCGAGTGCCCATCGATTCGCCGTTTCGATGTCATCCACTTGGAACGGGAAGCGCACCGGAAGCCTTCCATGCTGTTCAGAACCAAAAAATGCTCCTGCTCCTCTCTGCGCCAAATCCACTTCCGCGATTTCAAGCCCGTCACGACTTTGGACCAAGATCTCCAACCGCTCCGCAAATTGTTGATTCGACATCAAAAAGCAGTACGACTGCTTGTCGCCACGCCCGACTCGCCCGCGAAGCTGATGGAGTTGAGAGAGTCCGAATCGATCGCTCTCCATGATGACCATGATGGTCGCATTCGGGACATTGACGCCGACTTCAATGACGGTCGTCGCAACCAGAACGTCGATCTTGCCATCTCGAAA
>JAUMWO010000047.1 GCA_030529605.1 Bacillota bacterium
CCCGCCCGAGGTGCAGCGTTACATCGCCGAGCGTCTCAATCTGTCACTGAGCCGTGTCGAAGGCGTGATCGACTTTTACGATTACCTGTCTCCCGTACCGCGTGAGACTCCGGAAGTGCAGGGGGCTTACCGCATCATCACCAAACAATGCGTCGGCTGTACGGCGTGTCAGCGCGTGTGTCCCGTCGAGTGCATCGAGGGGATCCGCAAACGCCCGCACCGCATCGACGGCGAACGCTGTATCGCCTGCGGCGCTTGCTTCAAAGCGTGTAAGTTCAGCGCAATTTTGCGTCCGACTGCCGGTTCTGCGGTATCATCGTGAGTGAGGAGGTTCGATGGAACAAGCAGCAAGGTGGATTGTACGACGGCGGATCCTGATTCCGATCCTGTTTTTGCTGGCTGCCGCGGTAGCCGGCGTCGCCGCACTTTCCGTAGAAACCAATTATGAGATGACCAAATATCTCGCGCAGGACATGCCTTCTCAGGTAGGCTTGCGCAAAGTGGTCGACGAATACGGCGTGCCGACGAGCGTTCGCGCCATGGTCGAGGATGTCTCGATCGCAGAAGGGCTCGCGATCAAGAAAGCGCTTCAGGAGATTCCATACATCGCTTCGGTGACTTGGCTCGACGACGCGACCGACCTCTATGTGCCGGTTGAAATGATGGACCCCGCGCTTCGGGATCCGTTTTACAGGGACGGAGCGGCATTGTACTTCATTGATTTTCAAACGACGGATTATGACACGCGCACCGGTGAGGCGGTCGATGCGATCCGGCAGATGATCGGGGACAAAGGTTATATTTACGGCACCGCATCGAGCAGCCAAGAGGTCCGGCGTTCGACAGAGCAATCCGTCGGAGCCTTGATCGTGATCTTTCTTCCCGTGATCGCCTTGATCTTGGTGATCGCAACGACTTCGTGGCTGGAACCGATCATTTTCCTGATCTGTCTGGGTTTTGCCATCCTGTTCAATATGGGCAGCAATCTGTTGTTCGGGGAGGTTTCTTTCGTCACGCAGAGCATGGCGTCGGCATTGCAGCTGGCGATTTCGATGGACTATTCCATCTTCCTGCTCCATCGCTTTGCCGAAGAAAAGGCGAAAGGGCTTACTCCCGAAGAGGCGATGGTGCGCGCGCTCAAAATGTCCTTTTCCACCATTACGGCTTCCGCGATCACGACGGTTGCGGGGTTTTCCGCGCTGCTCCTGATGAAATTCAAAATCGGGACGGATATGGGCATGGTCTTTGCGAAAGGGATTGTGTTCAGTCTCTTGTGCGCGCTGTTTTTGCTTCCGGCGGTCACGATTTTGCTCTCACGGTGGCTGGATAAGACCTCGCATCGCCCGCTGATCCCGCGGATGCTCGGGCTCGGGAAATTGGTTCACCGCAGCCGTTATTTTTGGATCGCCCTGCTTTTGATCTTATTTGTTCCGGCCTTATTGGGACAACAAAAGTCCGATTTCATCTACGGCGGTTCGAGCATTGCCGAGGAAGAAGGCACGGCGACTGCAATCGCCAAGCAAAAAATTGAGGAACGTTTCGATGCGTTCAATCCGGTCATCCTTTTGGTGCCGAAAGGTAATGTCAGCGCGGAAGCGGCGCTTCAACAAGAGCTCAGCGCGTCGCCCAATGTCTCGGTCGTCCAATCGATCACGGCTCTGGCGGATCCGACCCTTCCGGAGGAACTGCTGCCGGGATCGATGCTCACGCAGTTCGCGTCCGCGACGACACGCCGGATGATCATCGGACTGCGGAGTGGGGAAGAAGGTGAAGATACCTTCGCGACAATCGCTTGGATCCACGAGCGCGCAACGCATCATTTCGGTTCGGACTATCATTTGACGGGGCTTTCTGCAGCATTGTACGATATCCGATCGATCGCTGCGAGGGACAATGGCATCGTGACGCTGGCAGGCATCCTCGCGGTCGCTTTTGTCATCCTGTGGACCTTCCGCAGTCTGTTGCTGCCGTTTTTGCTCGTGCTTTGCATCGAATTTGCGGTGGTGCTCAATATGTCGACGCCGTATTTCTTTGATCAACCGATCAGCTTTGTTGGAATGTTGATCGTGTCTGCATTGATGCTTGGGGCGACGATCGATTACGCGATTCTCTATACTTCTCGCTACATCGAGCGGAGAGCGACAATGTGTGCCAAGGATTCGATGATTCACGCGATCGACGACGCGGGAGGTTCGATCTTGACTTCGGGAATCGTGCTTGCGGTTTCGGGCTTCACCATCCGCTTTACATCGGATGTCCAAACGGTTTCGGAGATGGGTGAGTTGATCGGGAGAGGTGCGATTCTCAGTGTCTTCGCAAGCTTGACGGTCTTGCCGTCTCTTTTATTGCTATGCGATCGTCTGATCATGCGCAGACGACAAGGAGGTTCTCAATGAATAAACTGATTGCCGGGCTCTTGGCTGTCATACTGCTTTTGAGCTCTGTCCACACATCGTTTGCATCTGCTTCGGCCCCCGACATCGATAAGGATGAGACCGTCTACTTCATGCTGGATGCAATAGGTACTTCGCAGCGCGCGATCGTTGTCAATACCTTGCACGCGACGGCGAGCGAGTTTGTCGACTGCGGCTCCTACGATGCGACACAAAATTTGAGTGCCGGCAACGAGCCGACGATCCAAGGCGATCAGATTCGCTTTACCGGACTCCGAGAAGGGGAACGTTTTTACTACCGCGGCGAACTGCGTCAGGCAGTGAGCCCTTGGCAGATCCGGATTTATTACTCGCTCGACGGTCGGAATGTCGAGCCGCAACAGCTTCCGACCGCGAAGGGCAGGCTGCGTATGGAGATTGAAATCAATCCGAACTCGCAGGATCCTTCCAATTTTGCATCGCAATATGCCCTTCAGATCAGCAGCGTCATTCACTCGCCGTTGCAGTCAGTCGAAACGGAGGGACTACGCTTAGTGGCGGTCGGATCGACACAACACATCGCCGGGATCGCGATCCCTCAGCTGAGCGAACGCCTGGTGCTGGAAGCGGATGTCGACGGCTTTGAGATGGATGCTCTGACCTTTACGGGCATTCGTGCGGAGCTGGATCGCTCGCTCGATCTCACGGCTGTGACCGAGGGAGTGCAATCGATGGATACGGGAGCCTCTTCGGTCCTCGGCGGCTTGATCCGACTGCAGTCCGGCGTCGGAAGCGCCGTCGACGGAATCGGTCAAGTTGTCGTCGCGCTCGATCGACTCGCTGCCGGAGGCGAACAACTCGAAGTCGGAGCCGGTGCGATTGCCGCAGGAGTCAAGATTCTCAAACAAAGTGGGGAGGAGCTCACGACGGCGACAAAGGCGTTCTTCGAGGCGACGATCCCGGACCGGGAACAGCAATTGCAGCTCGCTCAGACGGCGCAGTTGGCGCAGCAGTTGACGCAAAGTCCGGATCCGCAAGTCGCGCTTCTCGCGGTCGCTTATTTGAAGCAGCTCGAAGGACAGGCGATGCTTTCGGAGGGCGCTAAAAAGCTGGCGAATGCGCAAGAAGAGTATGTAAAGGGGGTCGTGGACGGGCTGGATGCGGTCGATCGTTTGATGATCGGAACCAAGCCTCTGATTGACGGCATTCGCGGTGTCCGGGATGGCGTCAGGTCGTCGAACGAGCAGTTTGTCGGGCTCAAGCAGGGAGTATCGGATCTGGTCGCCGGACAGATGCAAATGGTCGAGGGCGTCGGCAGTGCGAAGGCTCGCATCGACGCGCTTCTCGCTGCGTTCGGTCACGATCCGAAGCGTGTGGTTTATTCTTTCGTCGCACAGGATCGCACCGTGCGCTCCGTGCAATTCATCTTGCGAACACCGGAAATCAAAAGGCCGGCTCCCAAGATCGAGCCGGCTCCGCCAAAAGAACGAAATAGTTTATGGAATCGAATTAAGAATCTGTTTCGGAAGTAAGTCCGAGGGCGGCGCGTTCCCGGATTACGGCGCCGGCTTGCTCGGCGGTCGCATCGGTGGGGGCAAGGATCGCATACTCGATGTATCCGGCGCGCGCTAACTGTTGCAATTGCTTGCCGAATTTCTTCTTTAATCGGTAGAGAGAGGTGGAATAGCCTTCCTCGATCATCCGATTGACGACCGCGAGGGCTGCACGATAGGATACCGACTCGTCGAACAACACGGCGAGTTTTTTCTTTTTCTCGAACTCGAAGCCCTCATCTTCCAACACATCGCAGATTCGTTCAAATCCGATGGCGAATCCCACGGCAGGGACGTCGCTTCCGGAGAACTTACCGATCATGCGATCGTATCGCCCGCCGCCGCCGAGAGCAAGGGGATAGTCGCTGCGGAAGATTTCGAAAATGGTGCCGGTGTAATAGCCCATCCCGCGGACGAGCGTCGGATCAAATTCGATGCGCGCCCGTTCCGGGTCGAATGCCGCAGCGATTTCGACGAGATTCTGTCCGGCTTCCGGGGAAAATTCCGCGATGCGTTCGAGGTCGACGGTCTCGATCCGAGTGAGCAGGGTCTCGATGGCCGCCGCCGGCAGTCCCTTTTGCAGCATCTCATTCGTGACGCCGTCGCGTCCGATCTTGTCCAATTTGTCGAGGGAAATACACACATCGTCGATGCGTGTCGGGTCAAATCCGGATTGTTCGATGATCGAGGTCAGGAAGCGACGATCGTTGATCTTGATGACGAAGCGACGGAAATCGAGGGATTCCAGGGCGCGGATGATCGCGTTCAGGATCTCGATTTCGGCGACATTGCCCGCTTCCCCGATGATGTCGACATCGCATTGGACAAAGGAGCGATAGCGACCTTTGGCCGGGCGTTCTCCACGATAGACATTGCCCATCTGAATCGACTTGAACACCGGTGGCAAGTCGTTGCGATTGCCGGAGTAAAAGCGAGCGAGAGGCAGGGTGAAGTCAAAGCGCAATCCGAGATCCGCGATGTCGGATTCCGACATTCCCGGCGTGATCTCAAATTTATCTCCGCGTTTGAGGATCTTGAAGATGAGTTTGGTGTTTTCGCCACCGTCTCCTCCGGTCAAATTGGACAGATTCTCGATCGCGGAGGTCTCGATTTCGGTGAAGCCGCAGGACTTGTACGATGCGCGGATGCGGGAAGCGACTTCATCGCGGAATTCTTTGCGAGCCGGGAGAAAATCGCGCATCCCTTTCGGAGGAAGAGTCGTGTACATACAATCTCCTTATTGATGTTTTCGAATTTTTTTGAACACTTCGTGAACCGCAAATGGAATCAGGGAGACCCCGAGGACGATCAACCAGTCGCGGAGCGGAAGCATTACGAGTTTAAACGCTGATGCGAGCGGAGGAATGACGATGACGACCAGCTGCAGAAGGATGCCGACGACGATGGCCCCGATCAGCTTGCGGTTGCCAAAGAGTCCCAAACGGAAGATCGACTTCACATCGCTCCGCATCGAAAGCGAGAAGAAGAGCTGCGATGCCGCCAAGGTCAAGAATGCCATTGTCCGAGCATAGAGGAGCACTTCCTCGGGGAGCGTGTCGAGCGGATGGTAGCCTCGTTCCAAGATGCCAAATGCGAAGGCGGAAAGAGTCAGTCCTCCGATGAGAAGTCCGCCCAACAGCGCCGTCGCAATCGTGCGTTTGTTGAAGAAGGATTCGTCCTTGTTGCGCGGTGGGCGCTTCATGATCTCTTCGTCACCGGGATCGACGCCGAGGGCGATCGCCGGGAGCGAGTCCGTGATCAGATTGATCCAAAGAATCTGTGTCGGTATCAGCGGAATCGCCCAATTGAGCAACATCGAGGCGACGATGCTGACGACCTCTCCGAAGTTACAGGTGAGAAGAAAGATGACCGCTTTCTTGATGTTCTCGAAAATATTGCGCCCTTCTTCGATGGCGACGATGATCGTTGTAAAGTTGTCGTCGAGCAAGATCATATCACTCGAGGATTTCGAGACGTCGGTGCCCGTGATGCCCATCGCAACCCCGATATCCGCGAATTTGAGCGAAGGAGCGTCGTTCACTCCGTCGCCGGTCATCGAAACGGTGTTTCCGTAGGATTTGAATGCCTTGATGATCTTAACTTTATGCTCCGGCGATACACGAGCGAAAATGCGATAGTTGCGGGCGCGCGTTTCCCATTCGCTGTCGCTCATCTTGTCGATTTCGGCTCCTGTGATCGCCTGGGAGATGTTCGTCGCGATACCGAGTTCTTTCGCGATTGCAAATGCAGTGACTTTGTGGTCGCCGGTGATCATGATGGTCGTGATGCCGGCTTGGCGGGCGCGCTCGATCGCCGGTTTAACTTCGATACGCGGCGGATCGATCATACCGACCAGTCCGATCAAGGTGAGATCGGATTCCATCTCATGGGTCTCGACGACCCGATCGACATGCTTATACGCCGCCGCGAGTACGCGCAGCGCCTTCGTCGAGTATTCGTACGCACAGTCGAGAAAGCGCTGTTTGACTTCTTCGGTCAGCGGCTGCACTTCCGAACCGATCAGGACATGGGTGCATGTCTCGATCAGTTGATCGATCGCCCCCTTGGTGTAGATGATGTAGTCGGTCTCCCCGGAGTTTTCATGGAGTGTGGACATCCGCTTGCGCTCGGAGTCGAATGGGAATTCGCTGCGGCGCGGATAATCGCGGATCAGTCCGTCATGGTCCACGCTGTGCCGCTTGCCCAGCTCGATCAACGCGACTTCGGTGGGATCCCCCGTGCCGACTCCGTCGGCGTAGGTCGCGTCCGAAGCGAGCATCAGTGCCTGCATCAGCTTTGCGGATTCCGGGTGTTCGACGTCGACATCGGACTCGGTCTCCGTGCTGTAGGTGTAGGTCGCTACGACCTTCATGCGGTTCTGCGTCAGGGTGCCGGTCTTGTCGGAGCAGACGATGTCGACCGAGCCGAGCGTCTCAACCGCCGTGAGTTTCTTGACGATCGCGTTTTTCTTGGTCATCCGGGTGATGCCGAGTGCGAGGACGATGGCGACGATTGCGGCGAGTCCCTCCGGAATCGCGGCGACGGCGAGACTGATCGCCGTGAGAAAGAGGTCGAACGGCTCTCGTCCTTGGAAGTACCCGATGACGCCGATGACGGCACAGACGATGAGTGCGAGGATGCCGAGGCGCTTTCCGAGGCGGTCGAGCTGGATTTGGAGCGGGGTTTTGCTGTCCGTCTCAGCATTGAGCATGGTGGCGATCTTGCCGATCTCGGTGTTCATACCCGTCCCGATCGCGATTCCGGTTCCCCGTCCATAGGTTACGAGTGTCGAAAGAAATGCCATATTGGACTGGTCACCGAGCGGCACGGACTCCGATTCGAGCAAGTCCGCTTTCTTGTCCGAAGGAAGGGATTCTCCGGTCAACGAAGCCTCTTCGATTTGCAGATTGGCCGACTCGGTAATCCGGAGATCGGCGAGCACATAGCGTCCGGCTTCAAGCAGAACCACATCGCCCGGCACGATTTCTCTGGAGTCGATCTCGACCGTTTGACCGTCCCGACGGACGAGTGCGAGAGGAGAGGTCATCATTTTGAGATCCTCGACGGCACGATCTGCTTTGTATTCCTGGAATACACCGATCGAGGCATTGATCAGCACAACGATGAGGATGATGATCGAGTCGGTAAACTCACCGATAAATGCCGTTACGACAGCAGCGGTAAGGAGGACATAGATCAACGCATCGTTCAACTGCGCCAAAAAGATCTGCAGGACATTCTTTTTCGGAGGCTCCGCGAGGCGATTTTCTCCATATTGTTCGAGTCGCTTCGCAGCTTCCGCTGAGGTCAATCCTTGCTTGAGATCGGTCTGAAGAGCGGATTCGGTTTCGGCGATCGATTTGTGATAGTACATAGGCCACCTGATGTTGTTTTCTCAATTATACTATAGATTCCGAGGATGAGAGGGGGATTTCACTTGTTTTACACAAATCCGAGTGCACCTATTCCGGGCATACGATTCGCATGTTGTAAATCTTGTGCATTGCGCGCTGTTTTGTGGTAGAATATGGACCATGGGGAGGTATCATGTTCAAACTTGATGCGATACAACTCCGGAAGGTTAAGATGCTGGTAATCGCAGCGATTATACCTTGTATCATCGGTGCATCTCTCTGGACGCTTCGATATCGAAGGGATTATGAGGCCCAGACCCGATCCTTGGATTCGCAGTTCTTGCAGATGCTACGCACATACTTGGATGACACGGTCTTTACCGGCGGGGTAGAGGCGGTGAATCGAGCGGGATTGCTCGCAAAAAGCTCCGGACTTAAAAGGGCTGAAAACGGACTTGCGGAAATTGTCAACTCCAATCCGTTGGTTGATGCGGCTTTTATCATGTACTCGGAACGAGTACTCTTGCAGTACCCTGCGACAGGGGTCAGTATTGACGACATCCGGTCGTTGCCTTGGTATGTTTCCGGACAGGATGCCGGATTGCGATTCCAACGGTCGATGGGTGATGCATTGGCGGCAGTCCCGTCCATTTATTTTACTAAATCCATGACTCTGGTGAACGGAGAGCGTGTCTTGATCGGTGTGTTGATTTCCACTGAGATGGTGCGTACCGTTGCTTCAAATTATGCCAATTGGTCGGTTCCGTTTGGGCTGGTCGATATTTCGGGCGAATGGTTGGTCGACGGTTTCTACGATGCGGAGTTGTCGCAGCTCGTTCGCGTCACCCAACCCGTTCCGGATCAGATCCGTACGGCGCGCACGAATTATTCCTTCTATCGGTTGCCGAGCACGCGTTATCCCTACGAGATTTTGTATGCTTCGCCTAATTTAGCGTCTCCCAAATTGTTTCTTTATGAGGGCACTTTTGTTTTCCTTGGTTTGATGGCGGTGATGGTCCTGCTGTCCCTGGTCTACGTGATCATCAGCAGGAATTCGGACATCGCTCAAGCTGAGTTTTCCAATGTGCTGGATCGTTACTTCGTCGACTCCGGCGAGTTGATCAATCAGAACAACTGCAAAGGGATTTCTGTGCCTCCATATCGCGAGCTCATACCGAGTTTGGCAAATTTTCGAGATTTGATCGTCAATCGTATGACGGATGCGCGCCTTCACCGTGAAGGATTGGAACTCAAGGTTCGTGAAATGCAGGCGTATACGGCCGATCTCGAGTCGCATTTGGAAACCCAGAAGCAACGCGCAATGGATCAAAAACGCTACATCAATTATCTCGCCTTCAATGACGTTCTAACCAAATTGCCGAACCGACGCTATCTTCGAGATCGTTTGAACGAGATCTTGCGCTCCGGAAGCAGCGGCGTCATCGTGATGTTTGATATTGATAATTTCAATACCATCAACGATTCCAAAGGCCACAGCTACGGCGACAAGGTCTTGATGGAAGTCGCCAAGAGGATTTCCGTGCTCGAAGGTGATCAGATCATCGTCTCGCGATACGGTGCGGACGAGTTCGTCGTGCTTTACTACAACGAGGCGGATCGCGATCGATTGCGTAATTTTGTCTCGATCATCACGCATACGTTCGATGAGCCGATCAAAATCGAGCGGGATCTGGTGGACATCAAGATGTCAATGGGGATCGCACTGTTCCCTCAGGATGCCGAAACAGCAGATGACCTATTGTCTTGTGCCAATATGGCGATGCATCATGTCAAAGATAGCTCAAAGAACGGTCATAAGTATTTCGATCAGCGCATGTTGGAGAAGATGACGCGCACTCAGAACATTCTCGACACGCTGAAAGCGGCGATCGAAACGGATGGTTACCATGTTGTCTACCAGCCGCAAATCGATACGAAAACCGGCGAATTGCATGGGTTTGAAGCGCTCCTTCGTCTCAACGGCAATGAGTACTTGCCGAATGAATTTATTCCGGTCGCGGAACTCAGCGGCTTGATCGTTCCGCTCGGGCGGATTGTGACCGAGGCCGTCATCCGACAGATTGCTTCCTGGAAGCGTGAGTACGGCCACGCAAAGCCGGTGTCGATCAACTTTTCGGTCAAGCAGATGTTGGATCCGGAGTATCAGGATTTCCTGTTTACCCAACTCCGCCATTATCGGGTCGAGCCTTCGTTGATCGAACTGGAGATCACCGAGAATGTGTTCTTGGACAACCGCGACCAAACCATCGCGTTGCTAAAGAAGTTTCGAGATGCCGGGATCCAGATCGCGATCGACGACTTTGGGACGGGGTATTCTTCGCTCAGCTACCTGACCTTTGTGCCGCTGGACAAGGTGAAATTTGACCGCTCGCTTCTCACCCGCTATCTCAACTTTGAAAACGAAGCGGTGATCGACTCGTTAGTCAGCTTAGCGCATTCGCTCGGGCTTCGCGTCGTATCGGAAGGCGTCGAAACCCAGATGCAATTTGATCGCATTCGTCACCATGGATGCGACTATGTTCAGGGTTATTATTTCAGCGTCCCCCTCGCGCCGGAGCAAGCAGCGCGTTATTTAATGCAACCGGCTTCCTTGGGGCAAGAAAAAAGCTCGAACTTGGAAATGGTTCGAGCTTCGAATGAGTGAATGACTCATCGGTGTGCTTTCCCTTTGTCGTTTGAGGCAGGAGTTTTGTCTGAGTTTCGCCCTTTGGCTGGCGCTGCCGGAGGGACCGGTGCA
>JAUMWO010000048.1:0-6416 GCA_030529605.1 Bacillota bacterium
ATTATTGACTGCTAATAAATCGAGAAAAGGAGGTGGTTCCCTTGTTGACCGATCGCAAACTGAGAATCTTACAAGCCATCATCAACGACTTTGTTTTGAGCGCGCATCCGGTCGGCTCTCGAACCATCTCCAAAAAATATCTGGTCGGCACGAGTTCAGCGACCATCCGCAACGAAATGGCGGATCTCGAAGAGCTCGGGTTGTTGCTTCAGCCGCATACATCCGCCGGCCGCATTCCTTCGGATCAAGGGTATCGCTTCTTCGTCGATCGACTGATGGAAACGGTGGCGATGGACATCCATGAGATGCATCGCATCCACAATCTACTTTATAATCGTCAGATCAAACCGGAAGAACTCGCCAAGCGTGCGCTTCGTTTGCTGGCGGATATGACGGGGATGGTGGCCGTAGTCGCGACACCGGACCTTAACAAAGCCAAACTCGAGAATCTGCGATTGATTCAAGTGTCGCCGTCCAAGCTCCTGATGATCTTGGTTACGGATCAGGAAATTGTTCGCACCGTCGAGATGAGCAATACGGAAATCTCATCTCACCGCCTGCAGGAAATCGAAAGTCAGATGCTCCACGAGTTTAAGGGCAAAAACATCGAAGAGATGGATCTGAGAGCATTTCGAAGCATGAAAGACCGCCTCGGCGAAATCGACTATTTTCTGCCGGCTTTGAAGGAAGCGTTCAAATCGCTCAAAGGGACACAGGTTTTCATCGAAGGAGCTTCACAGCTCGCTCTCGATCAAGGGATTCGCTCTCCCGATCACGCGCAGGAACTGGTCTCCTTCCTATCCGATCATGAGCAGGTCGAACGGTTGATCCGCTCCTGCATCGACGAAGTGGAGCAGGGCGAGTTGGCGATCGGGATCGGCAGCGAACTGGGAAGTCAGGCTTTGTCGGATTTCTCCGTCGTCGCCCAGCACTATGACATCGGTTCCGACTCGAGGGGATTTGTGGCGGTACTCGGGCCGAAACATATGGATTACGAGCAGGTCTGCTCCGTCGTTCGCTACATCGCAAAATCACTTTCCGAAACCTTTTCGGGAATCAATCTATAGGAGGAACGCTTGAAGAACAAGAAAAAGCCTCTTGCCGAAGAGCAAGAGGACAAGGAGCAAAGTACGGGAGAGCCCGTGCCGGAACCAAATTCGGATACGGCACAGGAGACGAGTCCGGAGACACCGAGCGCCGAATCTTTGTTGAAGGAAGCTGAGGACAAATACATGCGGCTCCAGGCGGAATTTCAAAACTACAAAAAACGAGTCGAGAAAGAAAAAGCCGACTTTATGAAATTCGCCAACGAGACCTTGATGCATGATCTCATACCGCTGATGGACAATATGGAGCGAGCGCAGACCGCGATGGCGGACTCACCGGATGAAAAGATCCGCGAAGGTGTCGGAATGGTGAAACGATCACTCGACGAATTGTTCCAAAAATATGATCTCGTCAAGATCCCCGCACTCGGCGCAGACTTCGATCATGACCTGCACCATGCGGTTTTGACCGAAGAAGGAGCGGACGCTCCCGACAAAGTCGTACAGGTATTGCAGGAAGGCTACACGCTGAAAGGCAAAGTAATTCGACCAAGCATGGTCAAAGTATCCAAATAAAATCGAACAAATACAGGAGGAAACTATGTCTAAAATAATCGGAATCGACCTTGGAACCACCAACTCATGTGTCGCAGTACTGGAGGGCGGCGAGCCTGTCGTCATCCCAAATGCGGAAGGGAACCGCACGACTCCTTCGATCGTCGCATTTACAAAAAACGGAGAACGCCTTGTCGGCGAAACCGCAAAGCGTCAGGCGATCACCAACCCGGATCGCACAATCGCATCGATCAAACGCGATATGGGAACGGATCGCAAGATTCGCATCGACGACAAAGTCTACTCGCCGCAGGAAATTTCCGCAATGATTCTTCAAAAGTTGAAGACGGATGCGGAGAGTTATCTGGGACAAAAGGTGACGGAAGCCGTCATCACGGTACCGGCATATTTTACCGACGCACAGCGTCAAGCGACAAAGGACGCGGGTAAAATCGCAGGACTCGAAGTCAAACGAATCATCAACGAGCCGACGGCGGCAGCGCTCTCGTACGGTCTCGAAAAGACGGATCTGCACCACAAAATCATGGTCTTTGACCTCGGCGGCGGTACCTTCGACGTATCCGTACTTGAAATCGGGGACGGCGTTTTCGAAGTGCTTGCAACCAGCGGCAACAACTTGCTCGGCGGCGACGACTTCGACAAGGTCATCATGGATCATCTCGCCGATACCTTTAAAGCAGAGCATGGCGTCGATCTGCGCAACGACAAGATGTCGCATCAGCGCTTGAAAGAAGCGGCGGAAAAAGCGAAGAAGGAACTTTCTTCGACGCAATCGACCAACATCAATATGCCGTTCATCACCGCGACAGCAGAGGGTCCTCTGCACCTCAACATGGACCTGACCCGCGCGAAGTTTGATCAACTGACCAAGCATCTCGTCGACAAGACCATCGAACCGACCAAAAAGGCGCTCTCCGACGCCGGACTTCAGCCATCGGATCTCGCACAGGTGATCCTGGTCGGCGGATCGACTCGCATTCCGGCGGTCCAAGAAGCGATCAAGAAGTTTACCGGCAAAGAGCCGCACAAGGGAATCAATCCGGACGAAGTCGTCGCACTCGGTGCAGCGATCCAGGGTGGAGTCCTCTCCGGTGACGTCAAGGACATCCTGTTGCTCGACGTTACCCCGCTTTCGCTCGGAATCGAGACACAAGGTCGCGTCTTCACTCGTCTGATCGAGCGCAACACGACCATTCCGACGAAAAAGTCGCAGATCTTCTCGACGGCGGCGGACAACCAAACCGCAGTCGACATCCATGTCCTCCAAGGCGAGCGACAAATGGCGGAAGACAACATTACACTCGGTCGCTTCCAACTGGACGGTATCCCACCGGCACGCCGCGGAGTCCCTCAAATCGAGGTAACTTTCGACATCGACGCAAACGGAATCGTCAATGTCAGCGCCAAGGATATAGGCACCGGCAAATCACAACACATCACGATCACGGCTTCGACCAATCTTTCCCAGGAAGAAGTCGAGAAGAAGGTCAAGGAAGCAGAGCAATTTGCGGAGCAGGATAAAAAGCGCAAAGAGCTGATCGAAGAGAAAAACAAGGCCGACAATATGATCTATGAAATCGAGAAATCCCTCGCGGATCTCGGGGACAAGGTCACCGACCAGGAAAAAGCGCCGGTCCAAGAAAAAATCGAAGCGCTCAAGGCTTCGATGCTGGGCGACGATACCGACAAGATCAAAGCGGACTTCGAAGCGCTGACCAACGCATTCCAGCCGATCGCACAAAAACTGTATGCGCAGGAACAAGCGCAGGCGCAAGCACAAGGCGGAGCTCAAACTCAGCAATCATCGAACGATGGCGGAGTTGACGAGGCGGACTTTGAAGTGGTAGACTAAATAAATCCAATCAGAGAGCGAGATTCGCTCTCTGATTTTTGAAAAGGGGTAACATGGACAAAAAGGATTACTACGAGTTGCTCGGGGTCGAGCGTTCTGCGGATGAGGCAGCGCTCAAATCCGCGTATCGCAAGCTCGCTATGAAATATCATCCGGATAAAAATCCAGGCGACAAGGAGGCAGAGGCGAAGTTCAAAGAAATCAACGAAGCCTATGAGGTCTTGTCGGACCCCGAGAAGCGCCGTATGTATGATCAAATGGGACATGCGGCGTTCGCACAGGGCGGCGCCGGCGGTTTCAGCGGATTTGAAGGATTTGACTTCGAAGACATCCTGAGCGGAATGTTCGGATCCGGATTCGGATTTGGTTCGCGTGCGAGCGCAGGACCGCGTCGCACCAAGGGGCGCGACATTCATCTGGAAGTCATTTTGGACTTTGAAGAGGCCGCTTTCGGCAAAACCGTCGATCTCGAATACCTTCGGACGGAACAGTGCGAGCATTGCTCCGGCTCAGGCGGGGAACCCGGGACCGAGGAATCGACTTGCTCGACCTGCAACGGGACCGGTCAAGTTCGCTATGTGCAGCGCAGTTTGTTCGGAGAATCGATCACGACAGCCGCATGTCAGGATTGTAAAGGAAAGGGCAAGGTCTTCAAAAATCCTTGTACCGTCTGCAAAGGACATGGCATCGTCAAAAAGCGCATGAAGCGTAGCGTCGATATCCCGGGCGGAGTCTTCAACGGGGCTTCGATGTCCATCCGCGGAGAAGGCGACATGGGCACCAACGGCGGCCCGCGCGGCGACGTCATCGTTCTGATTCGTGTGCGTCCGCACAGCCAATTCACACGAGATGGACATGACATCTACTACGATTTAACCATTTCCTTCGTACAGGCTGCCCTCGGCGACGAAGTGATGGTGCCGACTCTGGACGGCAAGGCAAAATTCCGCATACCGGAAGGAACCCAAAACGACAAACAGTTTAAACTCAAGGGCAAAGGCGTCGCGATTCTAAATGGCTACGGTCGTGGCGACCAATATGTCACCGTGCATGTCGAGACACCGAAAAATCTGAGCCGGCATGCCAAAGAACTGTTGACGCAGTTCGACGCCGCCATCGGCGGCACCCTGTCCGGCGAATCCGGAGAGGAAGAGGACAAATCGAGCAAGAAAAAGAAGAAGAACAAAGGTTTGTTCGGCTAATGGATTATATTAAAATCAAAGTACATACGGATGCTTCGCAGATCGATCGAGCGAATCGCATCTTTTTGGAGCAAGGGGTCAGCGGGACCGAGATCTACAATCCGTCTGACCCGGACTTCCAAAAACCCGAGTCCCATAGCTGGGACTTTTTTGGCGATGAGGTCTTTCGCGACGGGTTGGAAGACATCTATGTCACCGGATATGTGGAAGATGGGTGCGACCTTGATGCTTTGATCCAAAGCTTTGTCGACGACGGTTTTTCGCGCGACCGCATCGAGACGGAGCCCATCGCTTCGCAGAATTGGGAAGAATCCTGGAAGCAATACTTTCATCCGATCCGCATCGAGGACCTTCTGATTTTACCGAGCTGGGAACCGATTCCGGCCGGTGACTATCGAGCGATCGTCACCATCGATCCGGGTGAAGCCTTCGGTACGGGGACGCATGAGACGACCGCGATGTGTCTTCAGCATTTAAAGGCGGAACTAAAGGCGGGGGATCGCGTGCTCGACATCGGAACCGGGAGCGGGATTCTTGCCATCGCTGCCGCCAAACTCGGAGCGAGTTCGGTGACGGCGATCGACATCGACAAACGCGCGGTTGAAACGGCGGCGGAGAACATTGCCCGCAATCAAGTGACCTCTCGTATCGATCTGCGACTCGGCGATCTGACCGAAGGCATCGACGGGACCTTCGATCGAATCGTCGCGAACATCGTCGCCGATGCCATCGTCGTCTTGGCCCCCCATGTCGCACCGCTCCTCGCGCACGGAGGCGTCTTTATCGCTTCCGGAATCCTCGATACCAAGGCCGATGCCGTCAGCGCCGCGCTCACGGAGGCAGGGTTCGGCGCGCTCGCGATTCATCGGATGCACGAGTGGGTCTGCATCGTCGCGAGGCGACAATGAATCGAATCTGCAGACAACGGAGCGATCGGGTCGACCGTTCTTCGGGGCTCTTGATCTTCCGTGACAAAGAGAACATCAATCACATTCAAGTTCTGCGCATCCGAGACGGCGAAGAGATCGAGGTGATCGACCCGATCGATCATGCGCTTTATCGATGTCGATGCCCGAAGGCTCCGTCGCGGGGCATGAAGGAAGTTCCGTTTGAGTTGATCGAGTCGCGTCCCCTCCGGGAAGAGCGCATTCGAATCAGCCTGTATCAAGGCATTCCAAAGGGGAGTAAATTGGATACGATCGTCCGACAGACCACCGAGATCGGCGTCGACGCTATCGTTCCGGTCGCTCTCCGGCGCTCCGTAGCGGAGGCGAAAAAAGGGGATCGATTGCAGCGGATCGCGGAGGAAGCCGCTCTGCAATCCAAGCGTGAGAGTATCCCGACGGTAGGCGATGCCGTGACATTGGATCAAGCGATCTCCGATCTCCGTGCCTGCGACATGGTGCTCGTATTTGATGAAGAGAGCAGCGAACCTCTTCGGCCGACACTGTCGCGATTCCGTGAACGGATGCAGGGCATGGAACGCAGCATCCGCATCGCGGTACTCATCGGACCGGAAGGCGGGCTCGAACGATCCGAGGTTGCGCTCTTGCGCGACCGGGTCGGTGATTCCGTCGCGGTCGTGAGTTTGGGACACCGCATTTTACGCACGGAAACTGCAGGTCTTTCTGCGATATCAAAAATACTATATGAAATGGAGGAGACGGTATGAGTTGTATTTTTTGCAAGATCATCGACGGTGAAATCCCGTCGACGAAAGTCTACGAAGACGACCTGGTT
>JAUMWO010000048.1:6426-10489 GCA_030529605.1 Bacillota bacterium
CCAACCCGCCGCACCGATTCATGTCCTCGTCATCCCAAAAAAACACATCGCTTCGGCGATGGCGGTGACGGCTGAGGACGCGGCTCTGCTCGCGCACCTACACGCAACGATTCCACACATCGCTCGGCTTGCCGGAATCCCGGAGAGCGGCATGCGACTCGTCTCCAATGTCGGTGCAGACGGACAGCAATCGGTCCCGCATTTGCACTATCACATACTTGGAGGACGTAGCTTTACATGGCCACCGGGCTAACCTTTGCCATTGAAACCTTAGGCTGCAAAACCAATCTGGTTGAATCCGATGCGATCGCCGATCTTTTGGTCCGCCACGGTCACCGCCGCGTCGAATTCGACAGCTCCGCCGACGCTTACATCATCAACACCTGTACGGTCACGCAGAGCGGGGATAAAAAATCCAGGCAGCTGATTCGTCGCGCCAAGAAGCAAAATCCCAACTCCACAGTCATTGTGATGGGTTGTTATTCGCAGTTGGAGCCCGAAGAAGTCGCCGCACTCGAAGGTGTCGACCATGTTTTGGGCACGGCGAATCGATCCGCCGTTTTACGCTTGCTCGATCCCGAGTCCGCACAGTCGTCTCTGATCGACGTCACCGACATCATGGAAGTGACGGAATTCGAGGAGATCCCGCTGTATCAAGCTCCCGGGCACACGAGGGCATTCATCAAGATCCAAGAGGGTTGTGAGCAATATTGCACCTATTGCATCATTCCCTATGCGCGGGGCAAGGTGCGCAGCCGGTCCCTCGAAAGCATCGTACAGGAAGTCGCCCGCCTTTCCGAGCAGGGGTTTTCTGAATTTGTTTTGACGGGGATTCACATCGGTTCCTATGGGAAGGATTTCGGCGGCTCTCCGTCGCTGCTCGACGTCATCGAAGAATTATCGGCGCAGAAAGGTGTCGCACGAATCCGCCTCGGATCGATCGAACCCCGCACCATCGACGAAGAATTCGTTTCTCGTCTCAAGGGCAACCGCAAACTATGCGATCACTTTCATCTGTCCTTGCAGAGCGGCTCGGACCCGGTCCTGAAACGGATGAACCGAAAATACCGCAAGGAGGAGTTTCGCGCGGGAGTCGCCCGACTCAAGACGATGTTTGCCGATCCGGCGCTGACCACGGACATCATCGTCGGATTCCCCGGCGAGACTGAGGAGCAATTCGAAGAGACCATGGATTTCGTGCGCGAGATCGGTTTTTCTGATGTGCATGTTTTTCCGTATTCTCCGCGGAAAGGAACTCCCGCTGCCAATTTTTCACAGATTGTTCCTGCCGATGTCAAGAAAATCCGCGCCGAACGACTTCGCGTTTTGGCTGAGGAACTGGGTGCGAAATACCGTGAGCGGTTTGAGCACTCCGCACTTCCCATCCTGATCGAAAAGATCGAGCGACAGGCGGGACTCTACCGGCTTTCCGGTTATACGAGCAACTACCTCTATCGCACATTTACTCTGGCGGAGGGCGAAGCAGCTCCCCGCATCGGAGAGATTTTCTCAAATTAGTCTTGCAATCCGCGATGCTCCCTGCTAAAATGTTGGAGTATGCGAATGTACCTCTGTACATTTTAGAAAGTACACGGAGGGGGGTAGGAGAAATGTCAGGAATCAAAGTCGGAGAAAATGAGAGCATCGATAGCGCACTCAAACGATTTAAAAGAGAGACCTCTAAGGCTGGAATCATGGCTGAAATTAAGAAGCGCAGACATTATGAAAAGCCTAGTGTAAAACGTAAAAAGAAATCAGAGGCTGCTCGCAAAAAGAAGCGCAAGCAGTTCTAGTCAAACCGCTGCTGTCCGATGGATGGCGGCGGCTCTTTTTTTTTATGACAAAAAATGCTATAATCCTCTTGGAGGCTGAATTGCAAAAGAAAATACCCATCGTCAATTACGACGCATTTCACATTCTGTTCGGAGACTTGGATCGAAACATCAAACTCTTGGAAGATGCATTTGCCGTCCGCATCGACTCGACCGAGGACTCGATTCTTCTTTCCGGCGAGGACGGCGGAAAGCTTCTGCAGGCAGAGACCGCTATCTCAACTCTGATGAGCGATTATCGTCAAATCGATCGTCAGCGCATCGAATATGTGATCGACTTTGTTTCTGCGCCTCCGGCCGAAAACAAAGAGCGGATTGAAGATCTCTCCAAAACGGTGATCATCTCCAATTTCAAAGGACGACCGATCCGACCCAAAACCATCGGACAGCGCCGTTACATCGAGGCGATCGAGAAGAAGGAGCTCGTATTCGGGATCGGTCCGGCAGGGACCGGCAAGACCTTTCTTGCGGTGGCACTCGCGATCCGCGATCTCAAGGCCGGCAAGGTACAACGCATCATCATCACCCGACCGGCGGTCGAAGCCGGCGAAAACCTCGGCTTCTTGCCGGGCGACCTTCAGATGAAGGTCGATCCGTATCTCCGTCCCATCTTCGATGCGATGCATGATATCTTGGGTCTGGAGACATTTCAAACCTTGCGCGAAAGGGGAGTCATCGAGATCGCGCCTCTCGCGTATATGCGCGGTCGTACCCTCGACAATGCCTTCGTCATTCTCGACGAAGCCCAAAATACGACGCAGGAACAGATGAAGATGTTCTTGACGCGTTTCGGAGCGAATTCTCGCGTGGTCGTCAACGGAGACGTGACGCAAATCGACCTTCCTCGCGGCAAACGCTCCGGACTGATGCATGCCATGCGCGTCCTGAAAGGGATTCCCGAGATCGAGTTTGCTTCCTTTTCCGAACGCGACGTCGTGCGTCACAGTCTCGTCAAAAAGATCATCGCCCGATACAATGAGTTTGCCGAAAAAGAGGAGCGGGAAACGGTAGATGAAAGAAAGATCAAAGCGCCGGGACAGCGGCATCGCAAATAAAAAAAGAGCGCATCCATACGCCGTTCACGGCGTGATCAGCGCGTTCTTTTTTGTCGCGACCGCCGTCTTCTTGCTCTTCTTTCATTCCGGAAAAACCGACCATCTCGCCGAACAAATCGGGCTTTTGCTCCCGCATGGCGCCACTTGGGTGATCCTTCACCTGGCGTTGTGGTCGGAGCGCACTTTGTTTCTCAAACGGCGTCGCTTTGCGGCGCTATTGTTGCTTTTGTTCGTGTTTACCGCCGTTGCGAAGCCTTTGGGCGGAATTCATTCGACGCTGATACCGATCCCCGCCTTCGTGATGCTTGTCGGGATTCTCTTTTCTGCACGGACTGCGTTGATTCTGTCCCTCGGGCTCTTGTATTATGTCGGACTCGTGACCCCGATCCCATACTCGGCATATCTCATTGTGATTTTGTTCGGCTCCATGACGGTGCCGCGTATCCAACTGCGATCCCACATCCTGATCGCCGGTCTCTTGTCCGGGGGCGTCCTCGCGACATACCAATTGGCCGCCACGCTGCAATTCGGATGGGCGATCGGCATCGAGCTGCTTTATCCATTGCTGAATGGACTTCTGAGCGCTATTTTGGCCGTCGGACTGATGCCGCTGTTCGAGTCGACCTTCTCGATTTTGACCCCGCTTCGCTTGCTGGAGCTTTCCGATCCCAACAAGCCGCTTCTCAAGCGCTTGCTGATGGAAGCCCCCGGCACATACCATCACAGCATCATGGTGGGCAACTTGGCGGAAACTGCGGCGCACAACATCGGTGCCGATGAAATCTTGACGCGCGTCGCCGCTTATTATCACGATGTCGGAAAACTCGAGCGGCCGCTCTACTTCAAAGAAAACCAATTTCATATCCCGAACCCGCATGACACGATGCCGCCACGCATTTCTGCCGAGTACATCAAATCGCATATGACCTACGGCATCGGGCTGCTGCAGGCCGCACGCATTCCGCGCGAGATCATCGAAGTCGTCGCTTCGCATCATGGGACTTCGCTGATCAAGTATTTTTATCACAAGGAGAAGAGTCAAAATCCACAGGTCGACATCGCGGACTTCGTCTATCCGGGACCCAAACCGCGTTCCAAAGAAGCAGTGATCCTGATGCTCGCCGATTCGATCGAAGCGGCCGTTCGCAGTGAACGGATGGCCACGACGGACGAATT
>JAUMWO010000049.1:0-10206 GCA_030529605.1 Bacillota bacterium
CGCTTTTTGCGCTTCGAGCATCATCGCCTTGAGTTCGGCGACGGAGAGCGGTTTGTCCGCGCGCGTTTCAAAGAGCTTGGTCTCAAACAGGTAACGCGAGTAGATGTCGATGACCACTTGTCCGGCCCCTTCCAGCATCGAGTCAAGGATCGTGATCGATCCGGTCTCGTTGAAGACATCATTGGTGACGATGGTTTCGCACATCGTCGAAGCCGTCTCAGCGAGCGTCATCGGATAGCTGAGGTTGAGCGGATTTTCATGTTGGGAGACGATCGCATGGTAGCCATGACCGAGCTCGTGGGCGAGGGTCGTGACATTGCCGAGTGTCCCGTTGAAATTGGTGAGGATGCGGAACTCACCGATAAACGGGAGGGAGCGACAGAAGGCACCGCTGACCTTGCCCTTGCGCGGATAAATATCGATCCAGCTGCGCTCGAACGCGGTCTTGGCGCTGTTTGCAAGTTTCTCCGAGAAGGTAGCAAAGGACTTGAGTACGAATTCTTCCGCCTCTTTGTGCGTGTAGGTCTTGGTGTCCGTGCCGACCGGAGCGAAGAGGTCGTAGAAAGGAAGCGCGCCTTTGTGTCCGAGGTAGCGTGCTTTCGCTTTGAGATAGCGACGGAAAATGTCGAGATTTTCCTTCATTGCGCCGATCATCGCATCAAGCGTGGCGCGTGTCATATTGGATTGCTCCAAAGTCATCTGGAGCGGGGATTCGTATCCGCGCAGCTGCGCCGTGCTGATGACCTCGCCCTTGATCGCATTGAGCGCTGCGGCGATGGACTCGTCCACCTTCTCGTAGGATTTGAGCTCCGCAAAATAGGCTTCGCGGCGAACCTTCGGATCCGCATTGGATGCGAGGGTGCGTACGACCGTGATCGGGAGCTGTTCGCCGTTCGGCATATCGACCATCAGCGAAGACACCAGCGTGCTGAACAGCTTGTTCCAAGCGGTGGATCCGGTGATCGTCAGGCGGGAGAGAAGCGATTCTTCCGCTTCGGACAGGGTGTGATTCGAACGGCGTTTTGCCTTACGAATCACGAAGTCGAGCGATTTGAGGTAGTCCGACGAAGCGATGAGCGCATCGATGTCCTCCACTTGTTTGATCGCGTTGGAATACCGTGCCTGCACAGGCGCCGACTTCGTCATCAGGACTTGCAGTCGATTGGAGAGCGCCGAAGCATCCGTATCTGCCGTATCGCCGGAACTCGTGAGAGAGGAAAATGCGGAGATGCGATTGGCGAGAA
Source organism: Bacillota bacterium (assembly GCA_030529605.1). Taxonomy (GTDB): domain Bacteria; phylum Bacillota; class Clostridia; order Peptostreptococcales; family Acidaminobacteraceae; genus JAUMWO01. The sequence continues at coordinate 1,245 of JAUMWO010000049.1, forward strand.
TTTGAATTTGCTCGTTGTTGCGCAGCAATGCTTCAAAGGATGCGGCATCGCCCAATTGCTTGGAGAGGGCGTCCGCTTTGGTAAGTAGGCTGTCCAATGTATTGAGATCGTTTTCGATCTGCGGATCGTCGAAGCCGCGATACAGCTCCTTCAGTGACCAGCGTTGTTCCATAAGGTTCTCCTCGGATGATTTATTTCGGTACACAAAGTATTCTAGCACAAGCGGTCAAAAAAATCACTCGATTCCAAGGCATTCGATGGGAACGAAATAGACCCCATCCGGGCGCCTGTAAGCAAAATCGGATGCGGGCGGATAAAGATATCATTGATCGGAAATTTTTGTCCCATTTGTAGAAAAAAGCCCGCATCGGATGTGGTGATTCGATGCAGGCTGCGATTTCATTCTTTTACTTTTGGTTGAGAAATTGCTTGCCGAGGTATTTGCGGATCGTCTCATCGTCGGAGAAGGCGTCGATGACGACTTCGTTGCCGTTTTCTTCGTTGAAGACGGTGATGACGGCTTCTCCCGCTTTGAAATGCTTGATGACGGTGCTCTCGTTGATATCCCGCATTTTGTTTTTGTGGTGCTTGATCTTTTCATACTCCTTGATGTAGATCACACCGGTAAAGCCCATTTTCTTGGTGTAATGATGCATATTATGCTCCGGAGACCATCATGTACAGGACGAAGAGATAGTGGGCGGAGATCCCTGCGACCAGACCGGCGATCGTGTGCGACAGGATCGCTTTCGATGAGAGTTTGCGTACGCCGAGTGCATCCATCATGCCGACATGGGTGCTGAGATAGCCGGACCAGCACATCCCCATCGCCGTAAACACCGCGATGTCGTTCGGACCGATGAGACCCTTGGCGAGGAAGTCTTTGACCAGTCCCATTGCTGCGCCGACCGAGCCGAGCGACGTAATGGGGAACGCGATCGCTTCCGCGCTGCTGAATCCGAAGAGCGGCTTCAGGATGGAGGAGAGGAAGTCACCGATTTTGGGGAAGAGTGCGACCCCTTCTTTGATCGCGCCGGTGTAAACCGGCATGCCGTCGATATATTCCTTCGGTCCGAAGGTGAAGATCATGACAAGGGTGCAGATGATGACGACGCCGGGGATGATCTGAAGTCCGAGTTCGACACCGGATTTACCGCCCTCGAGGATGGCGTCGAGGACGCGCTCGAAGGTGTTGCCTTCGCGGACTTCACGGATGCGATAGAGCTCTGCGGTCTTCGCTGTGGATTCCGCTTTCGCGTGTTTGTCCGCGCGATAGAATTTCTTGGTGAAATGCATCATGATGCGAACGGAGACGATGGAACCGATTAAGGCGCCGATGTTACCGATCAATGCCGGAATCATAAACTGTGTGCCGTCGCCGAGCCCGATCATAAAGGTCGTGAGGATGAGTCCCATACCGAACGCCGTGCCGAGGTTGCAGAGGGTCGGCATCTCGTAGTTCTTGAGGTACTTGCTGAACTCTTTGTCCTTTGCAAGCGAGATGATCGCCGGGTTGTCGGACAGGTAGGTTGTGACGATGCCGATCGAAGCTGCGCCGGGAAGACCGTACAGCGGGCGCATAATCGGCGAGATGATTTTGTTGATCAGCGCGACGACGCCAAATTCGGAGAGCAATGACGCAACGGCGCCGGCGAGAACCGCGATCGCCATGATAAAGAATACGACTTCCACCAAGAGATAATGCGCCGTGTTCATCAAGGTGTTGAACATTTTATCGACACCCATCACCGCGCCGAGGTATCCGAAGAAGAGCCCGAATACGAGGAGGAAGACGAAGGTCTCCAGACTGACCGCTTTTTTGGTTCGCTTACTGTGTTCCATGGAACCCCCTACATCACACAAGATATTCCCATTCTACTCGGCGGGAGCGCCATGGTCAATCATAAATCGCCGCTAGTCGATCGCGCCGTAAGCGGCGGCGATATCATCAGTAGTTTCAGCGCAGACACGGATCGCGATCTCCAGTCCGCGCGCGATTTCCGCGAGGGAGAGATGCGGTACGCCGGGGCGATCCGCGACCTGACTTGTGCAGTAGGGAACATGCAGGAATCCGCCGCGTACGGGAGCTTGCATCGCGTCAAACTCGCTTGCCAAGTGGTGGAGCAGTCCGTACATCACATGGTTGCACACATAGGTCCCGGCTGAGTTGGAGACCGAAGACGGCAGCCCCGCATCGGTGATCGCTTGCACCATCGCTTTGATGGGCACGGTCGCAAAGTAGGCGTTCGGAGCGTCGGGGACGATCGGTCGGTCGATCGGCTGTGATCCCGCATTGTCCGGGATCCTGGCATCGTCGATGTTGATCGCGACGCGCTCGGGCGTGATGCCCGCGCGTCCGCCTGCTTGTCCGATGCAGAGGACGACATCCGGGCGGTGCTGGGCGATCAGCGTTTTGAGCTGCTCGACGGATCGCCCGAACTCGGTCGGGATCTCCGCCTTGACGATATCGACGCGCCCTGCTGCGGTGTCGATGCGATCCGGCAGCAGGCGGATGCTTTCGAACGCCGGGTTGATCGACTCACCCCCAAAGGGGTCGAATCCGGTGATGAGAACCTTCATAGACTGCCTCCTCCCGCCGTTTGATTCAACTGCGGTGAGACCGGAGTTGTCGGTACGGCCGGATCGTCGCCGGTCGATCTTGTCCGTTTTGTACTCCGGACCTCCTTCTCCTGCAAGCGGTAGAGGTCGTAGTAGATGCCTTTCGCGGCGATCAGTTCATCGTGTCGACCGACTTCACGGATTTCTCCTTTGTGAATGACCACGATGTGATCCGCTTTTTTGATGGTGGAGAGGCGGTGCGCGACGACGAAGGTCGTTCGCTGGCGCGAGACTTTTTCGATCGCTTCCTGGATCGCCATCTCGGTTTCGGTATCAATACTCGAAGTGGCTTCGTCGAGGATCAGGATGTCCGGATCACGGAGGATTGCTCGCGCAAAACTCAGAAGCTGTCGCTCACCTTGGGAGAGTGTCGCGCCGCCCTCTGTGACGACATGGTCGAGTCCATCCGGGAAGCGTCGCACGAAGCGGTCCGCATTGACAAAGCGGAGAGCATCCCAGATTTGTTCATCGGTGTAATGATCGCCGAGCAGCGCGATGTTGTCGCGGATCGTGCCGCTAAAGAGGAAAACGTCTTGAAGCACCGGTATGATGCGCTCTCTCAAGTAGTATTTGTCGTACTCCCGGATGTTGCGTCCGTCGATGCGGATCTCTCCGTCGTCGATGTCGTAGAGACGGGTCAGGAGATTGATGATGGTGCTCTTTCCGCTTCCGGTAGCACCGACAAAAGCGACGGTCTCTTCCGGGCGGACTTCAAAATCGATGCCTTTGAGCACCGGTTCGTCCGGATTGTAGGCGAATCGCACGCCCTTGAACTCGACATGCCCTTGCAGACGCTCCGGTCGGTAGTCCGAATCGTTGAGTATGCGCTCGGGCTCCTCAAACAGCAGGAAGACGCGCTCGATCGACGTCAGTGCCGACTGAAGGATGTTGAACTTTTCCGCAAGCTCGAGGATCGGCCGGTAGAACAATTTGATGTAGATCGTAAACGCGATGATGACGCCGATCTCGATTTTGCCTTGGAGCAGGAAAATTCCGCCGAAGACGAGGGCGATGATCAGGGTCAGGTAATACAGGAAGTTGACAAAAGGACGGAAGATTGCATACAGGTAGATTTCTCGCTTGGAAGCGGCGCGGTAATCGTCGTTGATCGCACAAAACGCTTCATCGAATTTCTTCTCCTGATTAAAAACCTGGATGGTCTTCATTCCCATGATGTTTTCGTTGAGCGTCGCGTTGATCTTGGCGAGACGCACTCGCACATTGCGGTATGCCGCACGAATCTTGTACCGAAAGAACACCGTACTGATGATCAGGATCGGTAAGACGCTCATCGAAATCAGCGTAAGACGCAGATCCATCACCGCCATCATCACGAGACAACCGACGACGATCGCAAAGTCGGAGAGCGTGGTGACGAGGACATTGGTGTAGAGCTGAGAAATGTTGTTGAGGTCGTTGGTCATCCGCGTGACGAGACGGCCGACCGGATTTTTTTCGTAAAAGCGCAGATCGAGAGTCAGCAGTTTTTCAAACAGGTCGCTTCGGATGGAATACACGACCTTTTGACCGACATAGCTCAGGACGAAGGTCTGGATATAGCTTGCTACCAAAGTGAGCAATACGAGGCCCCCAAGCATGGCGACGAGTTTGTAGATCGCAGGGAGGGACTCCGCGGTGGCGCCTACGACCAGATAGTCGTCGACGATGCTCTTGATAATCGCCGGCTTGTACAGGTAGTTCGCCGTCGCGAGGAAGAGCAGGAGCACGGCGAGAAGGAGCAGTCCCCACCAAGGTTTGGTGTACTTCATCAATTTTTTGAGGAGCTGCCAGTCCCATGTTGTTTCGAGTTGTTTTTCCTGAAATTGTTCCATATGCGCTCCTATTTCGCGAGAATTTGCTCTTCGAGTTTCTGTTTGTTGTAGATGTCGAAGTAAACACCCTCGGCGGCGAGCAGTTCGTCGTGGGTACCGCGCTCGATGATGCTTCCTTCGTCCATCACGATGATGTGATCGAGATCTTTGAGGGTTGAGATGCGGTGACTGACGATGATCGCTGTCCTTCCGTCAATGCGTTCGCGCAGATGGGAGAGAATCGCCGTCTCCGTAATCGTGTCCACCGCAGAGAGCGAGTCGTCGAGGATCATGATGCGCGCATCCTTGTAAATCATACGTGCGATCGAGGTGCGCTGTTTTTGCCCTCCCGAGAGATTCACTCCCTTCTCGCCGAGGAAGGTGTCATAGCCCTGAGGGAAATCCCGGATTTCACGGTCGATGTGGGCTGTCTGAGCGGACGCTACGATTTTCAGATCATCCGGTTCACCGGCGCTCAGTGCGATGTTGTCACGAATCGTTGTGCTGAATAGAAAGAGATCCTGCGGCACAGCGCCGATCATTTCACGGGTTTGTGCGATCGAAAGATCGAGGAGATCGACCCCGCCGATGCGAATGGTTCCCGGTTCGACATTGTAGAGCCGCATCAGGAGGGAAACGAGCGTACTTTTTCCGCTTCCCGTGCGTCCGAGGATACCGAGCGAGCTGCCGTCCGGCACATAAAGATCGATGTGTCGGAGGGCGGGAACTTCGGCGCCCGGATAAGTGAACGAGAGATCGCGAATCTCGATGCTGCTGTCCTTTGGCTGCTGTGTGATCTCAGAGTCGATTAAATCGCTCGTCCGGTCAAAGACATGGTTGAGCCGATCCAAACTCGCGGCTCCGCTCTGTATGATGGCGATGAAGAACCCGAATGCCATCATCGGCCAAGTCAACAGTTCGAGGTAGTTGATAAAAGCGACGAAGCTTCCCAGCGAGATGCGACCTTCGATGACATACCGGCTGCCGATCACGAGCGCAATGATGGTGCTGAGTGTGGAAATGAAGGTGATCAGCGGTTGCAAGATCGCACGCGTGCGGACGAGTCGGAGATTGCGTTCGAGATAATCCTTGCTCTTCGCATTGAAATCATCCAGCTGTTCGTCTTCCTGTGCGAAACTCTTGATGACCCGGATCCCGGAGAAGGATTCTTGAACTTTTTCGGAGAGTGCACCGAATCCCTGCTGCACACTTCTCGAGTAACGGAACAATTTTTTCGTAAAGAAGGTCACCGTGATCATGATGATCGGAAGCGGGATGATCGCGAGCATCGTCATGCCGAAGTCGATGCTGCGGATCATCACGATGACGGTGGAGATGGTGAGAAAGACGGCATCGATGATCATGATGATGCCGCCGCTCGAGGCTTCTCGCAACGCATTGATGTCGTTGGTGGCATTCGCCATCAGATCGCCTGTCTTAAATTGATAAAAGAATTTGCGAGGTTGGGTGAGGAGATGTCGGAAAAACTTTGATCGCAGCCAGGCTTCAAAGTTCAGCGCCGTCAATACGATCAAAATTCGCCAGAGGAACCGTGAGATCCCGATCCCGATCGCGATCATGAGCAGGGCGATCGCATAGTGCATGATGCTCATTACGGTGACATCCTGTCCGACGAGATGGTCGGTGAATGTTTTGAGCATCTGCGGCACCAGCAGCTGCAAAAGATCAACGAAGATCAGGACGAGAATGCCGAGGACATAGCGTCCGATGTTTTTCCTTAGAAATGGCGAGATATGCCGGTACATGGTCTTCTCCTCACGAGAAATATTTGTCGCTATTATACCACGATATTTCGGGTGTCGAAATATAGGAGAATGATTCTCATTGGACGAACTCAAATTTTTGGTGTAATCTATATCGTAAAGTGGATGCATGCGTAGAATGTTGCACGCTTGCGAGGGAGGAGGATGGATGGGAAACCGAGCGATGTCCGACGAAAATATGTCGATGCTTTGCGATTTTTACGAGTTTACGATGGGAAATGGTTACCTGCTCAGCGGGCTCAAAGATAAGATTTCCTATTTTGATCTCTATTTCCGTAATGTTCCGGACGGGGGCGGTTATGCGATCGCTGCGGGACTGGAGCAGCTGGTTCACTACATTCAAAATCTGAAATTTACTCCGGACGATATCGCGTACATGGAGAGCAAGCAGATCTTCTCCAAAGAATTCATCGATTACCTGCGCGATTTCCGTTTCACCGGGGACATTTATGCTGTGCCGGAAGGGACGCCGGTCTTTCCGAACGAACCTTTGGTGATCGTGCGCGCGCCGGCGATCGAGGCGCAGATTATCGAGACGGCAGCCCTCCTTTGCATCAACCATCAATCTCTGATCGCGACCAAAGCGAATCGCATCGTACGGACGGCGCAGGGACGTCCGGTCCTGGAATTCGGAGCGCGTCGCGCACAGGGTAAGTCGGGGGCGACCATCGGTGCACGTGCCGCTTATATCGGGGGGTGCACGGGGACTTCCAATGCACTCACGGATCAGCTCTTCGGTGTGCCTGCCCTCGGTACCATGGCGCATTCTTGGGTTATGATGTTCGACAACGAGTACGAAGCGTTCGCCGCGTATTGCAAGCAATATCCGAATTCGGCGACCCTTCTCGTCGATACCTACGACACAATCAAAAGCGGAGTGCCGAATGCGATCCGGGCGATCAAAGAATTCGTCCTACCTGTCGGTGGCACGAACTACGGCATTCGCCTGGATTCCGGGGACATTGCGTACCTCTCCAAGAAGGCGCGTAAGATGCTCGACGAAGCCGGGCTTCCGGACTGTAAGATTGTCGCATCCAATTCGCTCGACGAATACTTGATTCGAGACCTTCTGCTCCAGGGCGCTGAGGTAGACTTCTTCGGGGTCGGTGAGCGCCTGATCACATCGAAGAGCGCCCCGGTTTTTGGCGGTGTATATAAATTGGTGGCGACGGAGAATCCGGACGGTGAACTCGTTCCGAAGATCAAGATCAGCGGCAACATCGACAAGATCACGACGCCGCATTTTAAGAAGGTCTTTCGGCTCTTTGACCGCGATACGGGCAAGGCGCTTGCCGATCAGATCTGCGTTCACGATGAAACCATCGACGACAGCAAGCCGCTCGAGATCTTCCATCCGATGGCGACCTGGAAGCGCAAGCTCATCACCAATTTCCGTGCAAAAGAGCTCCTCGTCCCGATCTTCCGAGGCGGAGAACTCGTCTACCAGCTTCCGACCATCCACGAGATCAAGCAGTACTGCCGCGAGCAGGTCGATCTCCTCTGGGATGAAGTCAAGCGATTCGAATATCCGCACAAATATTATGTCGACCTTTCGCAGAAACTTTGGGACATCAAGGACCGTCTACTCAAGTCTTCGCGGTAAACCGCAACTTGAGAAGGGAGAGCGCGGTTGTGCGTAAAACAAAGGAGAAATTATGGATCGATTGTACTCGAAGCAGGTGATTCCTTCTATTTCCAACGTGTTAATCAAATTCGCTCAAGGAGTCGCATCTCCTGAAGTTTTTCCGATGCCGGGTGAGGAAACATCCCATCGATATTTGTTTTTCTGATTCACTTGTGCTAAAATAACTCGATAACAAATGGGAGGAAGAAATGAAACTGCTCGTTACAATTGTTCTCGTGATCTCCTCTCTGGTGTTGATCGCTAGCATTCTCCTGCAATCGGGCAAGACTGCAGGGCTTTCCGGTGCGATCGGCGGCGGAGCGGAGCAACTATGGGGAAAGAACAAAGCGCGTGACTACGATGCCAAATTGGATCGGATCACAAAGATCTTTTCCGGCTTGTTCTTTATTTCGACGATTCTTTTGGCTTACATCGTTTAGTCGGTGCAAGGTAGAATCCATCATCAACTCAAACCACAACGGAGGATGAAATGAATTTAGCGTTCGTGTCTGCAGCTATCGGAGGACTGGCTCTGGTATTTGCAGCTTTTTTGGTTGTCGTACGCATTAACTCAGTTCAAGTGAAGCACGACCGCATGAACCAAATCGCGTCGTATATTCAGCAAGGTGCTATGGCTTTCCTCAAGCGGGAATACAAAGTGCTGATTATTTTCTCGGCGGTTCTGGCGATCGCGATTTTTATCGGACTGAAAAGTGTTGAAACTGCGATTTCGTTCGTCGTCGGAGCGGCGTTCTCCGCTCTCGCGGGCTTTGTCGGAATGCGCGTAGCAACCAAAGCGAATGTGCGCACGGCTTTTGCTGCGAAAGAAAACGGCATGAACCGGGCTCTCTCGGTCGCATTCTCTGGCGGCGCCGTCATGGGGATGTCCGTGGTCGGACTCGGTCTCCTCGGTGTGAGCCTGCTGTATATCTTCTTTGATGATATGCAAGCGATCACCGGTTTCGGTCTCGGAGCTTCCTCCATTGCGCTTTTCGCGCGTGTGGGCGGGGGGATTTACACCAAAGCGGCTGACGTCGGCGCCGACCTCGTCGGTAAAGTCGAAGCCGGTATCCCGGAAGACGACCCGCGCAACCCTGCGGTCATCGCGGACAATGTCGGTGACA
>JAUMWO010000049.1:10216-10488 GCA_030529605.1 Bacillota bacterium
CGTAGCCGGTATGGGTGCAGATCTCTTCGAATCGTATGTCGGATCGCTGATTGCGGCCATCACGCTCGGCGTCGCGAGTTTTCAATTGAGCGGCGCGATGTTCCCGCTGCTTCTCGCAGGTGCCGGCATCGTCGCATCGATCATCGGGACCTTCTTTGTTCGCGGAAGCGAAAAGTCCGACCCGCATAAAGCGCTCAAAGCGTCGACTTATGTAAGCGGGATCCTCGTCATCATCACATCGTATTTCCTCAGCAATCACTTCTTCGGTAATC
>JAUMWO010000050.1 GCA_030529605.1 Bacillota bacterium
CGTGATCATGCTCTCGAAGCTTGATGTACAAAGACAAATCGAAGACAAAGGAGTTCAGGGACGAAGCGACGCGCTCCATCCATGGTTCCATTTCCGGATTGGTGAAGAAGACGGCGAGGGCCTTGTCCATCGTGATGATGTCTTGCGGAGTCGGCTCGTAGGAATGCGCTTCCACTCCCGGCGGGATGATCAGGACGACATCCGCCAAATCGCCGGCGATGGTTCGCGCAAAATCGTACTGCGGAAACAATGTCGTGACGAAGACCGGTTTCTGTGCCGGTGCAGCGGCAGTCGTCGTCGGCTCCGTGTTCGAACCGGTTTGGGTCTTTGCCTCCGTAGAAGTCGTCGGCGCATCGCCGGACGGTGCTGCACATCCCGAAAGGACATAGAGCATAACAATCAAGAGGACGAGTATTTTTTTCATGGTTCCCCCTACAAAATATTTGCAAATGATTTGCAACAAGAACCATCATATCACAGCTACCATCTCCAGACAAGATGATACTGGAACAGCCCGAAGAAGAACAGCAGTGAGAGCACGATGTTCGCGCGAATCACCAGCGTGAGAAACCCGCGCCACTGGTAATCTTCGCGCGTTCGAATCTGCGCGAGAATCAGCATCCCGGCAGAAAGCGGGATCAACCAACCGCCGAAGCGCAAGATCGTCCAGAGCATACCCGGTCCATATGCCCAAGTCCAGCCGTCGGTCGCGCGCAAGCCGAACCAACAGCAAAGCCAGAGCAGGATCATCAAAACACTGTGGAACAGGAGGATGCGCCTCGGCCCCGCATCGACACGTTCATGGTACAGATCCTTCCATTTGCGGAACAAGAGCAAGGCATTCAACGCGACCACCAGAATCAATACGACAAACAGCGTGCCGAGCAGCGTGGAGGATTGGAGCGCCAAAGTTCTGCGGTACATCCGATCCCCGAGGATCAGGTATTGCAACCGCCCTTCGGCATCCGTCCGAAATTCGGCGAGGCGATCGAGCGGCTCACAGTAGAAGAACGTCTCGGAGAGCGGCTTATAAAAATCGCGACCGATCAAAAGCCCGCCGTCGATCTTGGAGATGTTGATCTGTTCGAGCACGCCCGCCAGCTTCTCCGGCGTCTCCTTGGAATTGTTGATCGGGCTGTAATACGCCGCGAGCTTGGACAGATTGCCGACCTTGACATAGTCCTTTTTCTGTACGCTGCCCCGACCGCCCATATATGCGGCGAGGAGATTGTCCGTGATCTTTGACATCGCCTCCGCAGAATTGGTGTTGTAATACACGAAAAGCCCCAATTTCAAGCGCGGGATGAGGAGGATGCGACTCTCGGCACCCGGAATCTTAGCATCGTAAACAAAGGCTTCTTCCCCGTGATAATCCATCACTTGGAACCCGTAGCTTCGACCGAACGCGAGACGGTTGTTGCCGAACCGACGCTCCAGCACACCGAGCGCCTCCCAAGCCGCCAGACGTTCCCCGGTCGCACGATGCAAAAAACGCTCGATGTCCTCCGTCGTCGAGATGAGCGCATCCGCAGCCGTCAGACGCGGAAAGAACGCACGCGAGGGCCTATGTTCCCCACGGAGAAAATCGTAGGCCACCGCCTGTTCGGACACCCCGGGAGTGGTCATCCTGGACGCCGTGCGGTGCATTCCGAGGCGGCTATAAAATTGCTCCAGATATTCTTCATAAGGCATTCCGACGATTTCTTCGAGCACCAGTCCGCTCAGCACGCGATTGACATTGGAAATCATCGAATACGCCCCCGGTTCAAACAAAGGGCGCAGACGATAGGACGCGACAAACGACTCCGCCTCCGATCGAAACGTCGCGCGAATCGGTTCCGTCGAGACCGTCCGATAGGTCGTCGTCGGGATCCCCGAGCTGTGGAGCAGCAAATGCTCAAATGTCAGCTTCGCGAGATCCTTGCGATCCGCCAACGCCGCGGGAAGATAAGGTCCGATTTCCGTACCGACCTCGATCCGATGATCCCGCAACGCTTCCGCCAGCGCGATTTCCGTCATCAGTCCTGCGGCGGAACCCAGCCGGAGTTCGACCGTGTCGCGTAGATCGAGCTCCCCTTCGATGTCCGCATCGCCCCGCAACTCCGCGAAGACGGTGCGTCCATCCTCCACCAAAACCGCGCTGACTGCCGGGAGGTTGTAATTGACTTGAAACGGCGTCAATTTTTCCGTTTCCGAAAACGAGACATTCGCGAACAGCACAATACATGCCAGAAAAAGACCAAACCACGATCGGAGGGATTGCATTCTCATCCGTTGCCTCCATATCCCAAATAGTAAAGCTTGCCGACCCGATCTCGATGGGTCAGATCCAAGTCCACATCCTCGCCGACGCGAAACCCGTATTCCTCGATCAAGCCGCGAACCGTTTCAAACGCGAGATCCGGGAAATTGTTCTCCTTGGAGAGATGCGCGAGCAAAATATGTTTGAGCACCCCGCGTCGGAGAATCTCGCGGGCGATGTAACCGGCGTCCTCGTTGCTCAAATGCCCATGCTCACTCAAAATTCGTCGCTTCAAATACATCGGATATGCGCCGATCTTGAGCAATTCGACATCGTGGTTGGATTCGATCATCAGGAGATCGCAGCCTCCGAATGCTTCGATCACATCGGGATCAACCCAACCGAGGTCGGTCACCACACCGACGCTGGTCGCGCCGTCCGTCGTCTCATGCGTGATCCGATAACAAAGCGGATCCGCCGCGTCATGCGACACCGAAAACCCGCGCACGGTCAGATCGCCCACGCGAAAATCCTGCGATTTGTCGAAGATGCGAATGCGCTCTTCCGGCACATCCGCCAGCTTGGGAGCAAGCGAACGATATGTGGACTCCGTGATGTAGAGAGGAATCCCGTATCGGCGCAGCAGCACGCGCAGTCCCGTCGTGTGATCCGAATGCTCATGCGTCAACAAGACGGCGTCGATCGCGCGAATGCTTTCACCGATCGACTCCAATGCGCTGCATACATACTTTCCGCTCATCCCCGCGTCGATCAACACACGCGTCGACGGAGAAGCGACATATTGGCAATTGCCCGAACTCCCGCTGGCGAGCGAGCAAAATGTTAAAGGCATAGTTCCTCATCTGTCGTCGGAATCACTCCGACTGAAATTCAATGATTGGATCGAATCGCGCGCACATAGATCGGCGCGCCCGACTCGAACGAAAGCTTGTAATACGGCAGAGCCTCTCCCTGCACGATATCCCGCACAGGGAGAGAATCGTCGTTGAGTTTATACACGATCTCGATCTTCCGGAGTTCATCGCGACCTTGTAGGCGAGGCAGTCCGGCATACAACGCTTCATTTACCGGAATTATAGCATATTTCTCCGTGTCCTCTCCGACCCGCGAAACGATGTTTTCCAGATAAAAACCGATCGCTCGCTTTTCGTGAAACCACACGAAGAGAATCGATTCGTCGTTGGTGTACCCTCCAAACTGTTGGTAGAGCCGAATCGCATACAAGTCGTCGATCTCGTAGACTTCCGCCTCCTGGTAGTCAATGTTCATGTAGTATCGCTGAAACAGGTTGTCCACCGACTCAAGCAAGGTCGCGATTTCCGCATCGGTGATCGAGACGGGATCCGAGAGCTTCAAGTTCTTCGATAGGATGACATCCTCGATGTAAGGGGTCTCCGAGATCGCCAGCCTCGTATTTTCCACATAGGCGGTAAAGCGTTCGTTGGAGAACCGCGATCGGTTTTCTTTCACCCCCGTCCCGAGCACCAGATCGATGTAGCTGCGCTGGAAGGTCAGCTGCGCGATTTCAAAGCCGGGCAATCGCTGCGGCACTTCGGGAATCGCTGCGGAGATTTCGACGCCCTTCGCACGATACAGTTCCTGCACCGTGCTTCCGGTGTCTTCGTACTCCACTTGGAATCGATTTGTCGAAAGCACATAATTGGTCGCCAGCATCAGATTGGTCAGAACCAGCAGGAGGATCAAAATGGTTTTAATTTTCGCCCAATCCATCGCGCCTCCTATCTCAATCGGCCGTCATGCGCGCGAAACAAATACACGCGATCACCGATCCCGACACGCCAATGCGGCTCGAGGCGTTGCTCTTGTTGCATCATCACCAGCTGGATCTCCCGGATCGCCGCACGAATCGAAAAGAAGTAGTCGTCGCTGTTGAACGAAGGATCCTGCAAGGTCGCAACCCGCCCCAGATCGAGCAGATACTCCTCAACGATGCGCTCCTGATAGTCCGAGAGGCAGCGGTCGACCGAATACATCCGTTCGATGCCCGGATCCGGGAGTGCCTCCCCCGCCGACACCACATGGCGCCGCGCTTCCGTCACTTGCTTGGATTTGACACGGACCGTCGAGGTCACGGCATCCCCCTTCTCGTCCGTCACCTCATATTGTTGCACGGTGTAAGCGAAAGAGAATTCAAAATCATAGGGCGAATGCTCGATGACCGACTCGAAATGAATCCCCTCCGGAAGCGGTCCGAGCGCTTCCAGGAAACTGACCGCGATCTGCATCGCCTCGAGCCATGTCGATTTGATGCGCGAACCGTCCGGCTTGCTCTTGTAGCTGATGACCCCGTCGTTGCCGAAGGTCAGGGAGCGATCGCCGTAGCCGTACATCAGGACGGTCGAACCTTCCGCGTCGACGAGTTGCTTGACAAAGTCGAGATTGGAACCGAACACGCGCCGAGCGACTTCGAAAATCTGAAATTCGGATTGCGGATCAAATTCCTTCCGAATTTCGAACGAAGGGACGATGTAGTCGTACTGATACGGAATCAGCACATAATTGTGGTGCTCCACGCCGTCGACGAGCACTTCATTGAGCGAAAACCGGTCCGAAAGCCTGCGGTACGACCGATTGGTCACATGGTCTCCGACCGCTGCCCGAATCTCCTCGGCGGTGACGCTCGGCGCGCCGGAAAACACCTCGTATCGCTTCTGCGTGGACTTGTCGTAAATCAACAGATTCTTTGCCCCCACCAGAATTTCGTCGATGAAGAGCTCGCCCGGCACCGCACCGGTCGCCTCCATCTGCGTCAAATCCTTCGCCGTCACATAAACCGGAAAGTTGAGGATCAAGGTCCCGCCACGGTATTCGTTGGCATAACGCGCGAGGTCGATCTCGACGAGTTTGGTCGAATCCGACAGAATGTTTGCGATCTTGGGAGCCAAAGCTCCCCAGACGCTTTCCTGCACCCGAGGATCATACAATTTGGCGAAAGAAATGCCCCCAACGGCATAATGAAAGCTGTGGGGGCGCATAAAATCATAGAATTTAAACGATTGCAAAGCAAAGGTTGGCTGATTGGAGCCGTCACCGACCAAGCCCAGATCCAAATTGAGATACCCGAGCACCATGGTGCAGAGGATCAACAAGATCAGCAGGACGCTTTTGACTCGTTCGATCACGGCAGACGCTTGCTGTCCAGCTGAGGCTTGGAATCTTCTGCAAAAATTTCCAGAGAAAGCTCTTTCACGAGCTGCAAATCACCATTCAAAAACCGCACGCGGTAATTGCCGACACCGAGTTTTCCGAGCGATTGATAATAACTCATCGAATCGATGGATTGGCTCAGAACGATTTCTTCAAAGAAGCGCGCATACTTGGATTCAAGCTCGGCATGCATCGCCTGGACTCGCTTCAGGATATCTCTCAGATTTTGATACCGCGAATAGGCGGTCGCTCGCTCCGGCTTCTTGAGATCCGGTTGCGTGTTTTGGCGCACCGACTCCTCAAAATTGAACTCCCGGTTGAGTTCGGACATTTCCGCGCGAAGCGCGCTGATCTCTCCCTTCACTTCAAAATAACGGTTGATCAGAGCGATCTCTTCGGTGTAACCCTCCGAATATCCGGCAGATTCCAGCGGATAGACCGCCAGTTTCTTGGCTTCCGCGGATTCATACGGAATCAGTCGCAACAAGGAAACCCGAAGCGACGACATCGCGGGTTTGGTATTGAGCTCATCGGCGAATGGAAGTGCGCTCAGTTGCCGCGTGACGACGACATGAAGCGGTTCCGTAACAACTTGTTTGTTTGCTATATTCACGGTCAGAAACAGGTCACGATCCGCAGGGATTCGTTCTCCCAGAGGCTCGGCGACGATGATCTGATCCGCGCTGATCGTTTGTGAAAAGGCAACAGGCAGTTGCAGGACGACGATGAGACAAAATAGGATCAGTCCATATTTCATCTTCATTGGTTTTTCCTCCACCGTAAGTATACCAAATTCCGATTACAGATCCATTACAGCGGAATTACTTCTTCTTTACAACAAATGGCAATCGAATCCGCACCGTAGTTCCGCATTCGACGATCGATTCGATGCCGATGGTTCCGCCATGCGCTTCGATGATCTCCTTGGCGATTGCGAGTCCGAGTCCGGTACCGCCCATCGCGCGCGAGCGCGCCTTGTCGACACGGTAGAAGCGCTCAAACACCCGCGCGAGATCGGATTCCGGGATCCCGCTTCCCTGGTCGCTGACGACGATCTCAAAGAAATCCTCGGCGCCTTCCGCCGTGACCGATACGGTGACCTCGGCACCGTCCGGGCTGTATTTCAACGCATTGGTGATGATGTTGTTGAGCACTTGCAAAATGCGGTCTTCGTCGAGGAAGGCCGATAAGGACTCGACACGATCGAGTCGAATGGTTTGATTTCGCTGCTGCGCCGTAATCTCCAACTGGTGGCAGCAACGCTTGACGAGGGAATCGACCTCGAGCCAAGTCTGATTGAGCACGCCCTTGCTCGCATCAAAATTGCTGAGATCGAGCAAATCGCGAACAAGACGCGCCATGCGCTCCGCTTCGGAGACAATCACCCCGAGAAATCTCTGCGCGATCTCTCGTTCTTCCAGCGCCCCGTCCTGCAAGGTCTCCGCATAGGAGATGATGCTGGTGAGCGGCGTCTTGAGCTCATGCGATACATTGGCGACGAATTCGCGGCGCATCGTCTCGAGCTTGTGCTCCTCCGTGATGTCCTGAATCACGAGAATCACGCCCAAGCGCTGGGACTCAAGGTCGTCGAAGGGTGCGAAATTGCAGCGAAGCGATTTGCCGTTGCGGAGCAGGATCGCCGCATCGTCGTCTCCGTATTCGTGATAGAGAGCGAGGATCTCCTTGGCATCGACGGAAAGGAGCAATTCCTTGGCCTTGGGATTGGCCTGTAGAATCTCCCCGCTGTCGCTGATCGCGACCAGACCGTCGTCCATATTGTCCAAGATGGTTTCGAGCTTTCGCTTTTCGTTGGTGATCTCCGTCATGCTGCGCTTGAGTTCATGCGTCAGGTAGTTGAAGGTATGCGAGAACTCCCCGATCTCGTCGTCGGATCGCACTTGAATGATCTGGTCAAAATCTCCGGATGCGAGCAGGCGCGCTTTCTTCGTGATCTCCTTGATCGGATCGGTGATCGATTTGGAAATCACGAAGCTGATCAGAATCGAAACGATCAGGGTCGATGCGACCGCTTGGAAGATGATGATTCGCGACTGATGGATCATATCGTAGATCTCGGTCAGGTCGTAGCGCAGGTAGAGCATCCCGATCTGTTCTCCCGACCGCAAAATCGGATAGATCTTGTCTTTGACGCGAAGCTGGGAATTGAGATACACTTCCTTCTCCGCCGTCTTGCCCGCCAACCCTTCGACGACCAGAGAACCGCTGAGCTGACTGATGTTGGTATCCGTCAACGTCGCGCTGGAAGACGCGATGATGTCCAGACGATGCATGTCGATGATAAAGACTTCTTCACGCAGCCCGATGTCGACATGGCGGTCGATGACATACTGAATGTCCTGCTGCGCCGAATACAGATCCTCGAGCGAGATCTTGTTGATCTCGTCGATCATCAGGGTACGGATGTCGTCGAGACGCGTACTGACGGAGCGGAGATTTTGATTTTCAAACGATTGCAGAATAAAAACGCTGATCAAAATCAGCGCGATAAAAACAAGCAGAAAATAAACGACGGTAAACCGAGCACGAATCGTCTTCAACATCGATCGACGGGGCTAGCCGCGCTTGAAATAGTAACCGACGCCGCGCTTGGTCAAAATATACTTCGGATTGCTCGGATCGTCCTCGATCTTCTCCCGAATCCGGCGCACTGTAACGTCGACCGTCCGATCGTCCTCCGCGTGCTCGTAGCCCCACACATCTTGGAGCATCTGCACGCGCGTGATCATCTGATTGGAATGGGTCGCCAAATATTTGACCAGCTCGAACTCGCGGAGCGTCAAATTGAGCAGTTCCCCATTTTTGCGGATCTCATAGCGCGACGGATCGATCTCGAGATTGCCGGCGTAGATGACCGCATTGCCCGCGTCCGCATCGGAGATCGCGACACGCCGGAGATTCGCCTTGACGCGAGCCATCAGCTCACGCATCCCGAACGGTTTGGTGATATAATCGTCCGCGCCGAGCTCGAAGCCGAGCACCTTGTCGACTTCTTCTTCCTTTGCGGTCAGCATAATAATCGGCATATTGAAGGATTCCCGCACCTTGCGGCACACCTGAAATCCATCGAGAATCGGGAGCATCACATCGAGCAATATGAGATCGGGCTGAAAGAGATGCGTCTTCTTGATCGCTTCTTCTCCATCGACTGCAACTTCGACCTCATAGCCTTCCTTTTGCAGATTAAACTGGAGAACATCTGAGATTTTACTCTCGTCTTCGACGACTAAGATCTTCTTGTTCATACTTCCTCCGATGGATCATTATACCATAAGCCGCAGAAACGAAAAACAGCCGCCCCTGAGAGCGGCTGTTTGCAATGCGTTTGAAAGTAAGATCTAGAAATTGATGTAATCGCGCGGGTTCTGGTAGTACCCATTGATGCGGTATTCGAAATGCAGATGAGGTCCGGTGCTCCACCCGGTGTTGCCGCTGTAAGCGATGGTCTGTCCTTTGAAGACATTCTCGCCGACATCGACCAGAAGAGCCGAGTTGTGCGCGTAGAGCGTTGTGATGTTTGCGCCGTGGTCGATGATGATGCGATATCCATAGCTGCCGGAATAACCGGATGCGACGACCACACCACCGTCGGCTGCAACGATCGGAGTGCCTTCCGGTACGGCGACGTCGATGCCCGTGTGGCGATACCACCCACGCGACTCACCGAATTCGGAGCTGACATAGCCTCCCGCGAGAGGGCGAGCAAAATATCCTGTCCCGATGGCCGGAGGCGGCTCCATCGTACCGCGGTAGACAACCTTGGCGACCGGCTCGAAGAGCACTTCTTCGGAAATGGTCTCTTGGCGCACGATGACGCCGTTCTCACGAATGATGTTGGCGACGATCGCCTTTTCCCCGTAGATGCCGTTGCTCTTGGTACGGGATTCTCCGATGTAGAGACTGGAATTGTCCTCGTAGACGACATCGAACTCGATGTTGTCCGTATAGTTTACCTGCTCGACCGTCGTCACCGAAATGATCGGCTTCGGCACGGTCAAACTGATCAATTGATCGATCTGCAATGCTTCCGGCTGAATATCCGGATTGGCCGCCTCGAGATCCTCCGGCTCGATGCCGTAGATTTGAGCGATGGTCCAATAGTTTTCACCCTTTTGAACCTTGTGCTTCCGTTCTTCTTTCGTGCCTTTCTCGATGAAGGCGAGCACTTCGTCGATCGCATCGAACCCTTGGAATTCGACCGAGTTGATCTGTTTGGAGACGATCTCGACCTTTTCCGAGAAGGTCACTTCCAGCAGCTCGTTCTCTTCGGGAACATAGCGCTTTTTCAATCGTTCGAGCAGCTCTTCGGCCATCGCTTTTGATGGGAAAGTCGCTGCGACATACTGGTCCACGACGATCTGGAACACAGGAATCGCTGCGAAATGACGCGAATCAACTTTGGGCGGAAGATCACCGGACCATTCGTGTGACACCTCAACCTTGGTGTTCACCTCTTCTTTGTCGGCGATTCCCGCGACTTCCATCCGCGGAATCTCAACCTCCAGCTGATACTCCGCATACTTCTCCTCCCGAGACTGCAACGCCGACATCATCGTCATACCGGAAACGACAATGAGCGCAAGAGAAAGAACTCCCGCGATCAAAATACGCTGTTTCGAAATACCATCGATGAAATTGTCTATCGCGCTGCGGCGAGGAGAAGGACGGTTATGATTTTTACTCATGAGTACCCCTTCTGCATAATTACTCGCCGCTATTATACCACAAGATGTAATAAAATGCGAATAAATTTGTAATAAAGGTCTAAAGAATTCAATACACTTTTCGCCATCCATGGTTTCGAGTATAATAGAACCCCGGAGGCGAGCATGGCATTTCATCGAAGTTCTTCTCCGCTCTCGCTCGGAGAGACCCCTGTCGAAAATCTCTTTATCCAGGAATACCTTCCGATCGCGAGCGGCGACCAAATCCGCGTCTATTTGACCGGTCTGATGCATTCTTATGCGGCGCGAGACATTTCGTGCGCCTCGTTTGCGCGCGACCTGGGTCTCAGCGTCTCCTATCTCCG
>JAUMWO010000051.1:0-2725 GCA_030529605.1 Bacillota bacterium
ACAATGCCGATGCATCGATCTTCCCACACGAGATTCCCCAGTCTGAGAAACTCTCCGTGAATCCGTCTTTCGTGTTGGTCGAGATTGCCTCCCGCGATCACCAATTTTCCTTTCCTCACGTAACCTCCTGTTCGAGCCTGTCGATCTCCGCCCGCATCCGATCGAGTTCCTCCTGATTTGCCAAGACAAAGTGATTGTCGCGGATTTCGGTCCAAACCGGCTTGTCCCGATCATACGAATGCATACTCGGGTCGTAGTGAATCAGAACCTTTTCCTTTTCCCGCTGCGGATTCGGGATCGGAATCGCCGACAGCAGCGCTTTTGTATACGGATGGAGCGGTCGTTCGAACAACTCCTCGCTCTCGGCGAGTTCGACGATCTTCCCCTTGTGAATCACGGCGATGCGATCCGAGAGAAAGCGCACCACGGAAAGATCGTGAGCGATGAAGAGATAGGTCAGTCCATTTTCTTTTTTGAGTCGATTGAGGATGTTGATGATCTGTGCTCGAATCGAGACATCCAGCGCCGAAATCGGCTCGTCTGCGATGATGAATTCGGGACGCAAGACGAGGGCGCGTGCAATCCCGATTCTCTGCCGTTGTCCGCCGGAAAACTCATGCGGGAAGCGATTGATGAACTGCGGCAACAATCCGACATCTTCCATCGCTTTGGTGACCTTTGCCAGTCGATCCTGTTCGCTGTCGTACAAGCGTTGATTGTAGAGCCCTTCCGAAATGATGTAATCGATCTTCGCTCGTTCGTTGAGCGAGGCCATCGGATCTTGAAAAATCATCTGCACGCGTCGGCGGAAGCGCTTCTTTTGTTTCTTGCTCCATTTCGGATCCACCCATTCGCCGTCAAAGATGATTTCTCCGGATGAAATCGGCTGGATCTGTGCGATCGCTCGTCCAATCGTGGTTTTGCCCGATCCCGACTCTCCGACCAAAGACAGGATTTCTCCGCGTCGAATGTCGAGATTGACATGGTCGACCGCCGTAAAATAGCCGTCCTTCATCTTGAATCGCACCGTGAGATCACGCAATTGCACGAGAGGGAGCCCCGCAGAGACGACACCTCCCCCGCTCTCTTGCGGCTCATTCCTGCGTTTTGCCTCCCGCACCTGACGTTCCGCTTCGATCTCGCCGATCGCTTCCGCGGCGTCGGGATGCAACAACCAAGTCTTCGCATAATGCGTCTCAGACACCTTGAAAAACGGAGGCTCTTCGAGAACATCGATCTCCAGTGCATCGGGATTGCGCGGCGCGAACGCATCCCCAACGATCGTCTGATCCAGACTCGGCGGGGTGCCATGTATGTATTCGAGAGGTTCCCCTTTTACGCCGAGTTGAGGCAGCGAACGCAACAGTGCGCGTGTATACGGATGGCGAGCGTCGTGAAAAATCTCCTCGGTCATCCCATATTCCACGATCTGTCCGGCGTACATCACGGCGACGCGATCCGCTACATTGGCGACCACGCCCAGATCATGCGTGATGTAAACGACGGTCATCTGAAACTTCTGTTGCAATTCCTTGATCAATTCGAGTATCTGCGCCTGTATGGTCACATCCAACGCAGTCGTCGGTTCGTCACAGATGAGGATCTCGGGGCGACAGGCGATCGCCGACGCAATCACGACCCGTTGGCGCATTCCGCCGGAAAATTCATGCGGATACTGACGATATCGTTTGTCCGGATCCGGGATGCCGATGAGTCGGAGCAACTCGAGCGCTTCCTGTTTGGCCGCCTGATGATCGAGCCCCCGATGCCAAGTGATGACCTCTCGAATCTGCTCGCCGACCGTCTTGAGAGGGTTGAGCGAAGTCATGGGGTCTTGAAATACGATGGCGATCTTACGTCCTCGAACCCCGAGCCACTGCTTTTCCGTCGTGTATGGAACGAGATCCTCGCCATGATAGAGCAGCTCGCCCTTTGTCACACGCCCATTCTTATCGAGCATTCCCAGGAAGGATTTGGTAAAAACACTCTTTCCCGACCCCGACTCCCCGACGATGGCGAGCGCCTCGCCTTTGTAAATATCGAGGGAACAATTGCGAACCGCGGTGATCTCCTTCCCGCGGAGAGAAAATTTGATTTCGATGTTTTTGGCTTGAAAAATCGTTTCCATCCGCATCCCCTACACATGATTGCGCGGATCGGAAGCATCCGCAAAGCGAGTTCCCAGCAGATAGAAGGAAACCGTGATGACGCAAAGGACCAAAGAAGGGAAGATCATTTGAGACGGATACAGCATAAAATTGGCCCGACCTTGATTGACCATGTTCCCCAAGGTCACCATGTCCTGCGGCAGCCCAAGTCCGATAAACCCGAGGAACACCTCGGAGCCGATCGAATACGGTATGGTCAGGGCGGCTTCCATGATGATTAGACTGATCAAATGCGGCAGGATATTGCGGCTGACCACGCGCATCAACGGAGTCCCGAGGCTCTTGGAAGCGATGTTGTATTCGCTCTCACGAAGCGTCAGGATCTTATTGCGCATGAACTTCGCCTCCGAGATCCATCCGCGAGAAGCCAGGGCAAAGACAATCGTGAAAACACTCGGTTTCATGATGTAAGAGAGCAACACAAGATACACGGTGCTCGGGATGTTGGTCACGATGTTGTAGACTTCGAGCATGACCGTATCGACTTTTTTGACATAGCCCCAGATCGCACCCACAAAGCTTCCGACCCCGACTTCGACCAAGGCGATCACCAAGGC
>JAUMWO010000051.1:2735-10427 GCA_030529605.1 Bacillota bacterium
CACCAGAGAGTTGCGCGTCCCGGTCCATGTTCGGCTCCAGATATCGCGCCCCAACGCGTCCGTACCGAACCAGTGCCCCGGCGAAGCCTTCATGTTCCACTGTTCCGTATCCAAACTGACCTGATTGGGATCCACCCGGGACACGAGCGGGTAGACAAAGCTATAGAGGACGAGCACGGCGATGACGACGATGAGCACCCTCGATGTTTTGGCCTTCCAGAAGGTGCGGATCGTCGATTGCCAATAAGAATAGTTGGTATCCGAGAGCATTTCCGAACGCTCCGGATGAAACGCCCGCCTTCGAAACAGAGCCTTATCGTAATTGCGTGCGAGGACTTCCTGCACTTTTTCCATCATTTCCTCCTATACCGCATCGTCGGACAATCGGATTCTCGGGTCGATCAAAACAACCAATAAGTCGCCCAAAAACACGCCGAGAACGGAGAGCACCGCATAGATCAACACGAGGATCTGAACCAAATTGTTGTCCATCTGCCGAATCGCATTGATCAACAAACCTCCCATACCGGGAATCGAATAGAGATTCTCGATAATCAGCGAGCCCGAGATAATCAACAGCAAGTCGCTCGGGATGCCGATCGCGATCGGAAGCAAGGCATTTCTCAGTACATGCCGCCGCATGATATATTTTTCGGAAAACCCTTTGGCCCGAGCAAATTTGATATAGTCTCGATTTTCCTCATCGACGAGGAAACGACGCAACCAAATCGCGTACCAGGCGATGCTCGACAGCGAGAGCGAAAGGATCGGCAAAATCCACGAAGCCGGTCGATCCGGGTAAAACAGCATCGGGAGCTTGAACGCGCGAGACACCAAGATTTGAATCAGAAAGAGATAGATCAAACTCGGAATCGAGCGGATCAACACCGCATATCCGGTGCCGACATGATCCGCCAAACCGTCTTTCTTGCGCGCCATCAGGAGCCCCATGCTCATCCCGGTAATCATCGAAACCAGCATCGAACACAGACCGAAGATCGCCGAATACATCATCTTTTCGGGGAGAATCTCCGCGATGTCGACCTTGGGATATACCGTGATCGACTTGCCGAGGTCTCCCCGGAAGGTATTGAGGATGAAATTCTTGAACTGCTCGAGCGGCGGATCCAAAACGCCGAGGTTTTTGAGATAGGTCGTCCGCATCTCTTCGGTCATCGTCAGAAAGTCGTCGCGCGTGAAATAACCCGAAGTCGGCATCATCCGCAGCATCATAAAGACGAGAAAGACGACGACGAAAACCGTGACGATGGACCGAAGCAGCCGCTGAATAATGTACTTTTTCATATCGTTTATTTACTGAGTTGCTCGAGTTCCGCTTCGTATTGCTTCTTCAATTCTTCGTATTGTTTCTTTGTCACCGGGGTCGACTGAATCACCGCGTTCTTCATCTTGTAAGCCGAAAGTCCGAATTTTCCCTTAGCGGTCTGGTACGGCAGTTCTTTGCTCATAAAGTACGAGCCGCCTCCGGTCATATAAGGGATGAGATACACATTGTCCAGCATATAGGCTTCCGCTTGCGAAAAGAGTTCGTAGCGCTTGGTGAGATCGGATTCCTTGGAGGCCTGTTCGACCATCTGATCGAATTGCGGCACGTCGTACATTCCCTCGTTGAGGCTGCCGTCCGAAACCAGACGCGCCAAGTTTGCCGAAGGATCCGCAAATCGGAATGCATAGGAATCATCGACCAGGTCGAAATCCATCGGCGTAAAAACTTCATCCTGGAAGGACATCGTCGAGTATCCCACGATGACATTGATGTTTTCCGGACCGAGGTTTTGCTTCAGCATTTCCGCGATCAACAGTGCCTTCTTGGTCTCCATCGGATCGCTGGTCGTTGCCAGCACCAAGTCGACCGGCAATTTGCCGTCGGAGTCGAAATTCGCGATTTTTCCCATATCGACCTTGGATGGGGTAAGCCCTTTGATTGCGCCTTTCCCATCCGTAAGCTCGGCGACCGCTTTCATCATAAATTCTTTGGCTTTCTCCGGATGGTATGACTGCGCTTCCTTGAACGGTTTCAAAGCCGGGTAATCCGTGTAGTCGACGCCCTTCGCGTCATACACCGCCTCCTCCGGGATGATGGTGTTGCGGATAAACCATTCCGGATTGTTCGGCTCGTACAGCGCCGAGATCTTGACACGGTCGATCGCATGCATCAAAGCCTTGCGGAAGTTGAGATTCCCGACGAAGGCGTTGAATTCCGGGTTCTTTGAATCGTGGTTCATGGTGAACCAGAATGTGACCGTCGTCTTATCCTTTAGGTATATATAGTCCTCCCATTCTGTGCCTTTTAAAGCCTTTAATTGTTCCGCCGAAACCGAACAGCCCGTCGTCTCTCCACGCTGGAACATCTCCAAGCTCGTGATCTCGTCTCCGACTTTCTGCAGATTGAGCTCCACGATGCCGACATGCTCTTTGTCCCAATAATGTTCGTTTTTCGCCAAAACCAGCAGTTTATCCCGATCCCAGGTCTTGATGTAGTAGGCACCGTTGTAGAGCATTTTTTCCTTTGCCGTGCCGTAATCTTCCCCCACCTGAGCCAAAAACTTCGGCTCGACCGGGTAGAAGAGCTCGGTGACCAGATACGAGGTGAAAAACGGAGTCGGACCGGACAGAGTGTACTCCACTGTGTGGGAGTCGATCGCTTTGACCCCGACCTTCGAGTCAAAGGACGCCAAAACCTCTTCGCGCTTCGTCGTCTTATCCGTTCCGTCGTCGATATCCGACAACGCCCAGTAATAGTCTTTCAATCCGTCGATGACACGACCGACGATGCTGAAGTTCTTGGACTCATTCTTCGGATCGGCGATAAAACGAATGCCTTCGACGAAATCGTCCGCCGTCACTTCGTATTCGGTCTTTTCGCCCTTGTCGTTGACCCAATGAATCCCTTTCCGTAGTTGAAAGGTCCACTTCGTAAAATCGTCGTTGACCGTCCAACTTTCAGCGAGCGACGGTACAACACGACCGTACTTGTCGTTTTCGACCAAGGAATCCATCGAATTTGCTACGACGAGATACCCTGTCGTCGATCGAAGTGTATAAGGGTTAAATGTTTTGTAGTCGCCGGCAAATGTGCCGTAATAGATCGATTCACTCTTCGGCGCACCCCCTCCGCAACCGGCGAGAAGCAGTGACAATGCGATACAGATGGCTACCAATTTTTTCATGCAATCCCCCTCTTTCTTTTCCGTTTTCAACACATCGTTTGGGCTATATAGAAAGATAAAGCAAGTATTGTGCCATTTAATCAAAGAAACAAAAAAGCCGCTCGATGCAGGCACCGAGCAGCCGATTGCTTTGAATGACGATTCATTTATTTGACGGACAGCAGGCGATCGATTTCCGTGACCAGGACATCGATCTCGGGCTTGCTGATCTGGAGATCGGCACCTACCGTATCTCCCTTGTGGCGGAGCGAGTCCGTGATCAGCGAGGAGAAGATGATGATCGGCAGATCGCGAAGCTGTTTGTGCTCTTTGAGCTGTTTGGTCAATTCATGACCATCCATCAGCGGCATCTCAATGTCCGTAATCAGCAGATCCACTTCGTCCCGCCAGTCCTTGCCGAGACGATCGACGAGGCCGCGCAGATAGTCCAAGGTCTCGCGCCCGTCGTTGAAAAATTTGAGATGTCGGAAGCCCGAATACATCAAGGTGTCGGACAGCACCTTTCGAATCAGCGGGGAATCGTCCGCAAGCACCAGCTTGTAACCGGAACGATCCTTTTGCTCGACCCGCACGACACGCCCCGGATGAATCCCGGACTGCGGCGAGATGTCGGCGACGATCTTTTCAAAATCCAGAAGCATCACGATGCGCCCGTTGAGGTCGATGTTTCCGATGACGAGAGAGTCGTCGTTGAACGCCTCCTGTTTCTTGATCGCATTCCAGCTGATCTTGTTGATGCCATGCACTTCATCGATCGCGAATGCCAGCTTGAGCTTGTTGAACTCACAGACCAGCACCATCGACTTGATCAAATTAGGATTTGGCCGCTTCTCGAGCACATGGCGCAGATCGATGATCGGAATCATTTCTCCACGGCAGAGCGACACCCCGGCTAAGGCAGGGTGAGAATTCGGTATTTTGGAGATGTTGTCGATGTGCAGCAACTCTTTGACTTTGATGACATTGATCGCATAATGCTGATCCAACACCGTGAAATGCAGTACTTCGACCTCTCCCGTCCCCGTTGCCAACAGGATGCCGCTCTTATCCATAGATCAATCGTTCCTCCGTATCAGATGATACCCATTTCTTTACCGACTTTTTGGAACACCTCGACCGCGCGATCCAGCTGCGCCTTATCGTGGCCAGCCGAAACCATACAACGAACGCGTCCGGTACCGCGAGCAACGGTCGGGAACACGATCGCCGAAACGAACACGCCGTTCTCTTTGAGCTTTCTGGAGAACTCGAGGGTCTTCGCTTCTTCACCGATGATGACCGGTGTAATCGGAGTTTCGCTCTGTCCGGTATTATACCCAAGTTTGCCGAGTGCATTCTTGAAATGGCGGGCATTGTCCCAGAGTTTTTCGGTATATTCCGTCGAATTGGAGAGGAGATCGACCGCTGCCGAAATCGCTGCGATCGAGCCCGGAGTCATCGCCGTACTGAAGAGGATCGGACGACCGCGGTGGAGCAGCCAATCCTTCATCGCTGCTGATCCCGCGACATAACCGCCGATGACACCGATCGCCTTGGAAAGGGTGCCGATCGTGAAGTCGACACGTCCGTGCAGGCCGAAGTGGTCGACGGTGCCGCGTCCGCTCTCGCCCAGAACACCGGAACCATGCGCGTCGTCAACATAGGTCCAAGCATCGTATTGCTCGGCGAGTTCAACGATCTTAGGCAGCGGTGCAATGTCGCCGTCCATCGAGAAGACACCGTCCGTGATGATCAGGACATTGTTATAATTCGCGCGCTTCTCTTTGAGCACGCGCTCCAGATCCGCCATGTCGGCATGCTTGTACACCGCTTTGTCCGCTTTCGAGAGCTTGACGCCGTCGATGATGCTCGCGTGGTTGAGTTCGTCGGAGATGATCAGGTCGCCCTTCTCCGTGATCGCCTGAATCGTACCGGCATTGCAGTTGAATCCGGATTGGTAAACGACAACCGCTTCTTCCCGCTTGAATTTCGCCAGTTTCTCTTCGAGTTCCTCGAGCAAATCCATGTTTCCGATGATGGTACGAACCGCGCCGGCACCTGCGCCGTACTTGTCCGTCGCCTTCTTCATCGCCTCGATCAGCGCAGGGTGCGACGCAAATCCCAGATAGTTGTTGGAGGAGAGGTTGATGACTTCCTTTCCGTCCAGTTCGATCTCTGCGAGGTTCTTTCCTTGCAGAACCGGCAGTTTGCGGTATACGCCCTGCTCTTTGAGTTCGTTGAGTTTTTGCTCAAAATACGCGTTTGACTTCATGTTTCCTCCCAAAAAACCACTTCAGAATTTTGATGTTCCTATTCATTGTAGCATTCGCCATCGGATTTGAGAACCCTGTTTCGAAGGCGTTTTCTCGTGACTTCGGCGACCGCCGCGAGCTTCTCATCCTTTGAGAAATCGAGCGTTTCGAGCCACGCGAGCTCCGCTTCTCCGCCGAGATTCCCGAGCACGATCAAAGCATTGCGCCGATACACCCAGAGCGGGCGCCACGCATACCCCATTCGTCCGTACTTTTCCTTGAAACGCTTCGAAGAGATCGTCAAGATCTCACGCGGATCGATATAGGAATCCCCGCTCCATTCTTTCCGCCGGTTCATCGGACAGACCTGCTGGCAGATCGAGCAACCGTAAAGCTGGTTTTCAAAGAATGGCATCAGCGACTCCGGTACCTCATCCTTGGTCTGCGTGAGATGCGAGATGCACCGCGACATATCGCTCTCGAGTGCCGCGGTCGGGCACCTTGCGACACAGAGGCGGCAAGTTTTGCAAAGCGGAAGTCGAAAACGCTCGTCCGGCGGCTCCCGAAAGGACCAGATCGGCGCATCTCCGGTCACCGCGCTTGCCGCTCGCTCCCCGTCGGAATCTCCGATGCGACGCGGGTACACGACATAGCCGATAAAGAAGCGCGTCCCGTATCGCTCGTTGATGAGCAGATTGTTGCGCCCCAGCAAGCCGATTCCGGCACGCAGAGCGATTTCCCGATCGTCGAGCCCCGAATTGTCGACCATCACGTCTCCGGGTAAGTCAAACCGCGCATCGATCGATCGGATCGTCTCGTCGAACCGACCGAGCAATGCTTTGACATCGCGGTGGTAGTCCGTGTTCCACGCGAACGCTTCGATGTAAGCGAGCACCCCGTCATCGCGGCGGCGTCCCTGATAACGCGCCTGCTCCACACTGTAGGGCATCGCGATGCAGACGACGGTGCATTCGAAATATCGTCGCTGCAAGGAGCTCCATCCGATGGATTCGGGACCGACGGTAAACGCGCCCCAGACCTCGATGCCGCATCGCTCCATCGCGACGGCGATCGAATCGCTATCAAAAGGTCGGATGCTCATCGGTGCAAACGAATCAGAGGGAGTTCGGACACTCGAATTCTCTCATTGGCAACCCACAGATCCTTGGAAAAGCCGATCGGAATCACCGGCATATCGCGATCCGCGATGGTGTACCAGGTCTCGTAATAAGTCGGCCACGCATTTTTATCCGCCTGATAAAGCAGCTGAAACTGCTGCTCGGCGACCTCGTCGTAATATTTTCCGAAATTAAAGAGTCCCGCTTCCTTGGAGGAGAACAGCGGCTCGGGCGTGCCGAAGAAGGGCATCTCCCATGCAAACCCCCACATATCCAGATCTTCGTCATTTTCAAGCATGGTCATCATGGTGTTGTAATCGAGGTACTGGACATCGACGCGGATGCCGTATTCCTTGAGCGTTTCCTTGACATATTCGGCGAGCAGAAAGCTCCAATCGACGTCGACAAAGGCGACATATCGAATCGAAAAAATCTCATCCTGCTGCTCCAAATAGCCGGACTCGCCCGGAACCCAGCCGTATTCCGCAAAGACCTGCTGCAATTGGCTGTAGGAATAACGCGGGTGATCCGGAAGAATCAGCGCCTGCTTGCTTTCCTCGACGCTCA
Source organism: Bacillota bacterium (assembly GCA_030529605.1). GTDB lineage: Bacteria > Bacillota > Clostridia > Peptostreptococcales > Acidaminobacteraceae > JAUMWO01. The sequence goes on from JAUMWO010000051.1 coordinate 9,843, forward strand.
CGACGGGATAAGTGAGCGATGTGGCATATCCCCCAAATGCCTTCAACAGAAAGGACTCAAAATCGATGCTTCTCCCGATGGCTTGACGCAAGGCTGGCGGCAGATCCATCATGCGCCCTCCGAAACCGAGATAGTACATCGTACGTCCATCGCGAATCGCGAGTTGCAGACCGTCCTGCTTTTTTGCCCAGTTGGCTTCGGCGCGCTCCCGCGGGATGCGAATCAAATCGACCCTTCCTTCTGCGATTGCACGCTTGGCCTCCGGATACGGCAATGCGACGAATTCCATCGATTCCACCGGCGCATCCGCCTCCGTCAGAGGCTCGACCGCGCGCTCGAGAAGAATTCGCCCCGGTTCGGTCACGGTACGACGATAGAGCCCGCTGCCCACGATCTCTCCCTCCTCGACGGAGAAGCGACGTACGACGGCGAGACGAAATCCCTCATCTTCGATCCGGACCGGGCGGCGAAAACGGAAGAACAGATCATGATCGACGATTTCCACCTCGATCAACTTGGAAGCAAATTCGCGATAGGCTCCGCGATATCCCTCTTCCAAGATCCGATCGTATCCGTATTTCACAT
>JAUMWO010000052.1 GCA_030529605.1 Bacillota bacterium
TCACCGAGATCGGGTTTCTGGATACGGAAATCCGCACAAGGGCGTTTCACGAGCCGAAGATCGAAAGCCCGGTCACGGCAGGGGGTTCCGGCGTAGGTTCTGTAGCGGGCGCAGCAGCAGGAAAATCCCGCTTGGCGGCGGATCGCTCCGGCTTGCGCGACGGACTGGACTATAAAATTTAGGGAGGGACTATGGATCGGCAACATTGGACCGAGAAGGATCCGGAACGTCTTTCCCATATGTTGGGAACGGATCTGCGCGACACGGTGCCGCCTCAGCTCTACGCTTTGATCGCGGCGGTGGTCGCTCGCTTGGAAAAGGAGGACGAACGATGAAGGTCAATCGCGTATCGAAATCCGCCACATCGATCGGCAGTCGGCCGACCGCGAAGCAGGAGACGCCGAAGATTCAATTTACCGAAATTTTGGCGAAAAAGGATTACGACGAGCAAAAACGCGCTCTGCAGGAAGCTCTGGACGAAATCGACCGGAAGGGGCGGGCGCTCGTCGAAGAACGCACGGTCGAAAATCTTTACGAATACAAGGACATGATTCGCGGATTTATCGAGGACACGGTGCACAAGGGCTTTGAATTGCGTGAGCGACGAGGATTTTCCCGTACCGGACGCACCAAGGTGATGCGCACGGTCGCGGAGATCGACGCCAAATTGGTCGAACTCACCAATTTGATTCTCAAGCGTGAGCATAAGGAACTGAATTTGCTGAAAAAAGTCGGTGAAATTCAAGGTTTGCTCGTCAATCTGGTCGTGTAGCGGCGCGGGAGCGGGCTTTGACCGCCGACCCGATCGCCCGACCGACAGTGCAAACGGCTGCACGAACGGCAGTTCGGCCGACAGTCGGATCGGCAGCCAAAGGAAAGTGGAGGGAATGTGATATTAGAAGGTTTGAATGAACAACAAGCGCTGGCGGCGTCGACGCTCGATGGCCCCGTGCTGGTCGTAGCGGGTGCGGGATCGGGCAAAACGAAGGTTTTGACGAGCCGCATCGCTCATTTGATCGCGGAGAGAAAAGCATTCCCGGACCAGATTTTGGCGTTTACCTTTACGAACAAAGCGGCAGCAGAGATGAAGACACGGATCGAAGCGATGCGCGTGGAAGGCGCGCATTCGATGTGGATCGGGACCTTTCACGCCATCTGCGTTCGCATCCTGCGACGCGGTGCGGAGTTGCTCGGCTACAACAAGAACTTTGTGATCTACGATGTCGCGGATCAGCGTGCCCTCCTCAAGAACATCATCAAGGAGATGGGGATCGATCCCAAGGTGTTGACGCCCAATGAGGTCCAGTCTCTGATTTCACGGCTCAAAAACGATCGGACGGGACCGGATGAGTTTGAAAAATCAGGATATGGATTGGGAGAACGCGCCGAGATTTACCGACGCTATCAGCGTGCCCTCAAAGCGAACAATGCATTCGACTTCGACGATTTGATCAACGCGACCATCCAGCTGTTGCAAGAGAACGAATCGATTCGCGATGGCTATCGAAAGCGCTTTCGTTACATCCATGTCGACGAGTATCAGGACACCAACAAATCGCAGTATTTGTTGATCCGGCTTCTGGTCGATCCGGCGTATAACAATCTTTTCGTGGTCGGAGATGCGGATCAGTCCATTTACAAGTGGCGGGGAGCCGATATCCGCAACATTCGGGACTTTGAGGCGGATTTTCCGGGTGCAACCGTGGTGATGCTCGAGCAAAATTACCGCTCGACCGGCAACATCCTCGATCTGGCGAATTCGGTGATCGAGCAAAATCCCGACCGTCGAAAGAAGGCGCTTTGGACCGCCGGCGGCGAGGGAGATTTGGTGCGCTACTACAATGCGCATGACGATCGGGAAGAAGCGACCTTTGTCGCGCGCGAAATTCGTTCGCTTCGCGATACGGATCGGGGCGAAATCTGTGTACTCTACCGCACCAACGCGCAGTCGCGCCCGTTTGAGGAGGCGTTCCGACGCGAAGGCATCGCGTTTAAGATTGTGGGCGGCCTCAAATTCTTTGACCGCAAGGAGGTCAAAGACGTGCTCGCCTACCTCCGTTTGATTGTGAATCCGAGTGACGACATTTCGTTTGAGCGCGTGGTCAACGAGCCGAAGCGTCAAGTGGGAGATACCAGCTTGCAGCGGGCGAAGGACTTTGCCTCGAATCATGTTGTATCGCTGATGGATGCGGTGATGCATCCGGAGTTTGGCAGGTCGGGGGTCACGAAAGCCGCGCTCAACGGGATGACGTCCTTTGTGACCTTGATTCGCGAGCTGAGCGAGATGCGCGATGGGCACACGGCGCTCGAAATTTTCGACGCACTGCTCGACAAGACGCGGATGATCGCTTTGTATGAGCAGCAAAATACGATGGAAGCGGATTCTCGCATCGACAACATCTACGAATTGCGCAATGCGATCGAGGAAGCGGGACATACGATATCTCTCGACGAATTTCTTGCCGAAGCAGCCTTGCGCAGCGACCAGGACAACATCTCCGAGGAGGAGGCGCAGGTCCTGATGATGACATTGCATACTTCCAAGGGACTCGAATACGATGTGATCTTTTTGACCGGTCTGGAGGACGGACTGTTTCCGTCGCTTCGTTCTCTGGAAGAACGCGACGGTGTCGAAGAGGAGCGCCGGCTTTGCTATGTCGGCATCACGAGGGCGCGAAAGGTTCTGTATCTGACTCACGCGAGAAGCCGCATGCTGTATGGGCGACCGCAGGCGACGATTCCTTCTCGTTTCTTGAAGGAGATGGATCATGCCAAGATTGACAGTCTTTCTAGCATCGGGATCGAACGCGTCAAAGGAACGCCCAAGGAAACCCAACAAACGCGTCATGGACGATGGGGAGCTCCACCGATCGCCAACCCTTGGATTACATCCGGGACCGGCTACGCGTCGGGCGGCTATGGCTCCGGCGATTCGCAGAGCGGCTCGGTACCGGCTTCGATCGGCGCGCGGTTTTCGGGCGGCGCCTCATCGAACGCTTCGAGCAATCGCGGCGCGAAACCGAGTTTTGCAGCGGGCGACAAGGTGCGTCACGATGTGTTTGGAGACGGAACGGTCATCAATACGAGTGCGGACGGCTCGGTGCTCACCATAGCGTTTGACGGAGCCGGAATGAAAAAACTCAACCCCGATTATGCGCCGATGAAAAAGAGGGACTCCCATGAAGAATGATATCGCGCCGGTGCAACAGCGCATCGAAACCCTCCGCAGAACCCTGCGCGAGTACGAAGAAGCCTATTATCAAGAAGACCGCTCCATCGTTTCGGACGCCGAATACGACGGTTTGATGCGCGAGTTGCGCGAGCTTGAGGATGCGCATCCGGAATTTGCTTCGGAAGATTCGCCGACGCGCGTGGTCGGCGGGCGTGCTGCCGATCGCTATGAGAAAGTGCGTCACACGGTGCCGCTCAAGAGCTTGGACAATGCCTACGATGCGGACGATCTTCACGCATTTGACCGCCGTGTGCGAAAGGATTTGGGCGAGGCACCGCATTACACCGTCGAGTATAAGATCGACGGGTTGACCTGTGCCGTTCGCTACGAAAATGGGGAGCTCGTGCGTGCAGCGACGCGTGGAGACGGCGTCATCGGAGAAAATGTCACCGCGAATGCACGCATGATTCAAAGCCTGCCGAAACGACTGCCGAAGCCGCTCAACCTTGAAGTGCGGGGGGAAGTGTATATGAGCAAGGCGGCTTTCGAGCGGCTCAATGAGCGCAGCGACGGCGATCGGAGCTTTGCCAATCCGAGAAATGCGGCATCCGGTTCGCTGAGGCAGCTCGACGCGGAGATCACGAAGCAGCGCGAACTCGATATTTTTGTGTTCGAATTGCTCGAACAGGAAGACTCGCTGACCGATCAGGTCGAAGCATTTGAAATGCTTCGATCTCTCGGTTTTTCGACTGCGGTGATGAAATCCTTCGATACGATGGAGGATGTGATCGCTTACACCGGCGAAGTGACGACGCTTCGGCCGCAACTCGCGTTTGAAATCGATGGCTTGGTCGTCAAAGTTTCCAATTTTGCGCAGAGGGAGCAGCTCGGAATGACGGCGAAGAGCCCGCGCTGGGCGATCGCTTATAAGTTTCCGGCAGAGCAGCAACAGACGGTGCTGTCGAACATCGAGATTCAGGTCGGTCGGACCGGAGTGTTGACTCCGCTGGCGATCCTGGAGCCGGTGCGCGTGGCGGGATCCACGATCTCGCGTGCGACTCTGCACAATGCCGATTATATCGCCGCAAAAGACATCCGGATCGGGGATACCGTTGTCATTCAAAAGGCGGGGGATGTGATTCCGGCAGTCGTTGCCCCGGTGCTTTCCAAGCGCCCGGCAGGCAGCGAGCCGTTCCAATTCCCGACGATCTGTCCGGTGTGTCAATCCGAAGCGACCCGCGATCCGGAGCAGGCGGCGTACAAATGCAGCAACCTCGACTGTCCCGCGAAGACGGAGCGCAATCTGATCAACTTTGTTTCGAAGCCGGCCATGAACATCGACGGATTGGGCGAATCCAATCTGCTGTTGTTCATCGAACAGGATCTGATTCGCACGATTCCGGATATTTACGCCTTGCATCGCCATCGCGCAAGGCTCGAAGCGATGCGCGGCTTCGGCAAGAAGTCGATCGATGCGTTGCTGGATGCGATCGAGCGCTCGAAACAAGCCGGTCTCGCGCGAGTGCTCACCGGGCTGGGGATTCCGCTGATCGGGGAGAAAGCGGCTCAAACCTTGGCGCGCGCCTTCCGCGACATCGAGGAGATTCAAGCGGCGGATATGGCAGCCTTGCAAGCGCTTCCGGATTTTGGAGAGAAAATGGCGGAATCGATCGTCCGTTATTTTGAGAACCCCTTGCATCGAGAATGGATTCAAACCCTGAAGGAAGAAGGCGTCGTCTTGAGTTCAAGCGATTACGGCGCGAAGACGGGAGAAGCGCTCGCGGGGCAAACCGTGGTGATCACGGGTTCGTTTGAAGGTTACGATCGGTCGCAGCTGGAGCGCTTGATCCAAGAGAATGGCGGAAAGGCGACCGGCTCGGTAACCAAGAAGACGAGTTTTGTCGTCGCCGGCGAAAAAGCCGGATCCAAGCGCGCGAAAGCGGAGGAGCTCGGAATTCCGATACTGACTTTGGAAGAGTTGATGCGACGAATCGATGCGAAGCCGCGATCGGAAGACGCGCTTGCGGGAGGAGAATGATGGCATCGAAGGAAGGAAAGTTGAGCAATGAGCGACTCGGACAGCTTCTCAAAGAGAGCCTGCATCCGATTCGAAACGATATTTTGTTGCGGCCGGCGGTCGGTGAGGACTGTGCGGCCATCAATTTTGGAGATCGTGCCTGCGTCGTCACGACGGATCCGATCACTGCGGCGGAGGCGCATCATGGCGTGCTCGCCGTGCGCGTCTGTCTCAACGACTTGGCATCGGCCGGCGCGACCGGGATCGGTCTGCTGTTGACCATCTTGGCGCCGCCGGAAACGACGGATGAGGAGATCGTCCGGATTATGGTCGAAGCGGCGGATACGGCGCGGGAGAACGGAGCGGAGATCATCGGAGGACATACGGAACGCACCGCTGCGGTCAACCGACTGATCGTGAGTGCAACCGCGATCGGTTCCGCGCCCAAATCGCGCGTCATCTCGACGGGCGGCGCACAGCCCGGGGATCTCATCTACATGACCAAATATGCCGCGATCGAAGGCACCTTCATCGGTCTGTCGATCGAGGGAAGCAAACCTTTGGGGGCGAGCGACCCGGCAGGTGCGGAGAGTCGCTGTCTGCTGACTGAGCTCGAAGCCATGCTCTCGGTCGTCCCCGAGGGCCTGGCGGCCGCCGAAGCGGGGGCTTCGGCGCTCCACGATGCCACCGAAGGCGGCATCCTGGGAGCCGCGCACGAACTTTGCGAAGCATCCGGCGTAGGCTGTCGAATCGACGCGGATCGCATTCCGTTGCTGGATGAGACTGCGCGGCTCGCTGCGGCCTACCGGATCGATCCGCTGAAGCTGATCGCGAGCGGCTCGATGATCATCGCCATCTCGCCGGACCGCTCCGAACAACTCGAATCAAGCATGCGCGAGCGTGGGATCCTCCTCACGCGAATCGGTGTATGCACGGAACATGCCGAGCGCACCGTGATTCGCTCCGGCGAAGAGAAAGTGCTCGATCCGCCGCAAACCGACGAAATCTACCGCTTGCTGGAGCGGACTGCGGGGTCGTGCACATAGCTCGATTCGCAAGGGGGACGTCGGGGCCCACGGCTTAGAAATGTAATGCGAGACACACAACTGAAACATTTGTAATCACATCAATGTGGGATAATGGGTTCAAGGAGGTTACCATGAAACGATTTCGCGCATGGAAGCGCATTCTTGTATTGCTGATCTTGGCAGCGGTTTTTGCATCCGTTCCGCAAATTCCGGCATATGCCAACAAGTATCTCGAGTCGGACAAAGTTCAACTCTTTGATCCGCAGACCAATCGCATCGGCGAGTACACCCCGGTCAATATTATGGTGCGCGGGCGCGATTTGCTCTCCGACGCGCCGGGCATTATGATCAAAGGACGGACCCTGATCCCGGTCGCTGACATCTTTCGCAACTTCGATATCCCTTACGAATATCTGCGCGAAACCCGACAGGTCAAGTTCACCACCCCGGCAGGCAAGCAGGTCACACTCAACCTCGGCGACCCTTATGCGCTTGTCGACGGCGTGCGTACCCTGCTCCCGGACGGCGTCGCGGCTCGGGTGCTCGCCTATCGCACGACTTCGGCCGGCAACGAATCCGATGAATTCGTGTGGCGCACCTATGTGCCCGTGCGTTTCGTCGTCGACCTCCTCGACCTCGATGTCGCTTGGATCGGTTCGACCCGCACCGTCGCCATCAACCAAAAACGCCAGGATGTCCACGGCATCAAAATCAACTACAAAGCGCATTTTCCGGAAATTCGCATCGAGATGAGCGATCGGGTCGACTTCGTCGCCTATGACATCGACGGTTCCTCCGTCGGCGCGAAAGACCAGATCATCCTCGACCTGCAAAACACCGAGCTCAAGATTCAAGGCACAAACAACGGCACCTATGTCGAGCGCATTCCGGACGAGATCTTCGGGATCTCGCAGTTCCGTTTGGAACAGATTTCGACCAATCCGTTTATGACGCGGCTCACCATCGATCAAAACGAGCGCAAAGGTTACGAAGTGACCTACGAAGAAGCGACCAAAGAAGTCGTCGTCCGTTTGATGGGATCCGTGCTCGGCACACGCGTTCAAAAGCTTTACGGCGCGGATACCGTAGTCGTGGATGCGACGGTCAATCCGATGATCAATGTACGGGAGCGAAACAACCTGTTGATCGTCGACTTTCTCGATTCCAACTTAAAAATGGAAGCCGAGACACAGGAAGTCAACCAAGGCAAAATCAAATACATCACGACAAAAGCACTGACACCGTCTGAAATCGCGCAGGACTATCCGACCAATGTTTACGGATTCCAGCGCGTGGTGCGGATGATCATCGAAGCGACCGAACCGATTCAAAAGAAGGATTATTTCTTCGAGCAGATCGACAACCGCGCCTTCGTCTATTTCAGCGAAGAACAGCTCAACAACATCGCATACAGCAAACACAGCCGAGAAGGGGCGACTTTGACCATCGGTACCAAGCTTCCGGTTTCCCCTTCGGCGCACTACGATGCCGAGAACCGAGAAGTCTCCTTCCTCCTGACCGAACAGGATGCTCATCTCGCGGCATTTGAAAACGCAGTCGGAGACAATATCCTGACTTCCTTCGCGGTGCGCAAGACCGAGGGCGGATATCGCGTGTCCGCCGTGCTTGCGGACAAGACATCCTACCGTCTGACCCACCGTCCGGGTGGCGTTGCCCTCGAGTTTACAAACGAACAGATCAAAGATTCCATCTACAAGGACAAGATCATCGTCGTCGACGCCGGACACGGCGGATATGACCCGGGAGCCGTAGGAAGCAAGATCTCCGAGAAAGTCCTCGCTCTCCGCGCATCGCTCTATCTCGAAGAAAAACTCAACGAGCTGGGCTTCCGCGTGTTCATGACGCGTAAGGACGACACCTATGTCGGACTCTTCGAGCGGGGAACCATGGCGGAAAACATCAAGGCCGACCTCTTCGTCAGCGTTCACATCAACGCCCATGTCAAGAAAAATGTCTCCGGAATCGAGACCCTGTACGGCACCGAGATCGACAAGATCCTCGCGCGCATGATCCAAAATCGCTTGATGGAGACCTTCCCGAACGCACGCAACCGCGGTGTCGTCGAATTTGCCGATCTGGTGGTGCTCCGTACGACATCCATGCCGTCCGTACTCGTGGAGCTCGGCTTCATTTCCAACGAAGAAGAGCAGGAGCGTATGATGGAGGATTCTTATATGCGCAAGTCTGCCCAAGCGATCGCGGACGGAATCGTCGAATTCGTCGAAAAGCATCTGATCCCATAGGAGGTATTATGCGGCTGATCATGGCGTCCAACAACAGGCACAAAGTGATGGAGGTGCGAGACATCCTCGCACCCTTCGGCTTTGAAGTGATCCCGATGTCCGAAGCCGGTTTTGCCGGTGTCGAGATCGAGGAGGGGATGGACTCCTTCGAGGAGAATTCGCGTCTCAAAGCGGAGTATCTCTACCGCTTGAGCAACGAGGCGGTGATCGCCGACGACTCCGGTCTCGAGGTCGATGCGCTCGAAGGAGCGCCCGGAGTGATCTCGGCTCGTTACGCCGGAGAGCCTGCCGACGACGAGAAGAACAACGATCTGCTTTTAAAGAATCTGGAATCCTTCCATGATCCTGCCGATCGCACTGCCCGCTTCTGCTGCGTCATCACCCTGATCCTGCCCGGCAGTCCTGCCCCGAAGTACATTACGGCGCGCGGCGATCTCCTTGGTAGCATCGGTTTTGAGCGAAAAGGTTCGGGAGGCTTCGGCTACGACCCGCTCTTCGTCCTGGCGGACCATTCGGGACTCACGATGGCCGAGCTTTCCGAAGCAGAAAAAAACGCGATCTCTCATCGATCGCGTGCTTTGAAGCAATTGGTGGTAAAACTGAAAAGTGCCGGGATCGGCGCGTAGCGCTAGCGATTGCGCCAGATCTGAGCCGCACAATACGCCGCTCCGTAGCCGTTGTCGATGTTGACGACGGAGATTCCGGAAGCGCAACTGTTCAACATGGTCAGCAGCGGAGCGAGACCTTGAAAACTCGCTCCATATCCCACGGAAGTCGGTACGGCGAGGATCGGACGGTCCACGAGTCCCCCGATGACCGAAGCCAAAGCCCCTTCCATGCCCGCGATCACCACGATGACGCGGGCTTTTTTGATTTCTTCGAGACGGGCGAACAGACGATGGATTCCGGCGACTCCGACATCCACGATCTTTCGTGCCGGTATTTGAAAGGCGCGCAAGGTTTCAAAGCATTCCTCCACGACGGGAAGATCCGAAGTGCCTGCTGCCACGATGGCGACGAAGGGCGTGGACCCGTCATCGGCCGGTATGGCCGGCTGCTCGCCGGATACCGCAGGCGGTGCGACTCCATCGTGAGATGCGGTTCCACGAGGTGCCTCGATGGTCAATGTGCGTCCGGTCGGGTTGTGACGCGCACCCGGAAATGCTGCGAGGAGCGGTGTCGCTTTCTCCGGACTGATTCTCGTGATCAGCACCGTCTGCTTGTTTGCGACGAGGCGGGTCGCGATCGCCAGAATCTGATCCGCCGTCTTGCCTTCTCCAAAGACCGTTTCCGGATAGCCTTTGCGGTGAAGCCTTGCATTGTCGAGCATCGCGTCGTCGATCTGTGTGAAGCTCAGCAGTTCCTGCGCTCGTTCGACGCTCATCGCTCCACGTTTGACTTCTTCCAGGATTTCTTCGATTCTCATTTTCCCCAACCTTTCTGGTAGCCGGCAAGATCGACCGTCACATAGCGAAATCCTATGGAGCGAAGCCGGTCGCAGACGATTGGTCGGTCTTCCGCTCGAATGTCGCCTTCGATGCGGGCGATTTCTCCATGTTTGCGCACGCGGAATCCGCGATATCCCAGCGTCGCGAGAAATCCTTCCGCTTCTTCGATCCTCCTCAGATCCTCCGGTTCGATCGGCGTATCATGCGGGATGCGCGTCAAAGTACAAGCGTTTGCAGGCTTGTCGGCAGACG
>JAUMWO010000053.1 GCA_030529605.1 Bacillota bacterium
ATCCCAAAACCGCAAGAGTCGATGACTCACGCAAACCCTTCAACCCGCTCGTTCACCCGGCTGCTCTTTCTGACGAACACGCTTCCCTTCGCATCGGACGACTTTTCCTTGCGTCCCGTACTTCGTAAGGATGTTCGTCGATGTGTTCGATGCGGAAAAGTTAGGATCCCAAAACCGCAAGAGTCGATGACTCACGCAAACCCTTCAACCCGCTCGTTCATACGGCTGCTCTTTCTGACGAACACGCTTGCGAAGCACTCGCGTGTGAGGAGGAAAGAGCAGTCGAATCGTACTCGCGTGCAAAGAGGAAAGCCTCCTTCGGGCTGTGAGGAACCCTACCCGCCGAGCTGTGCGTCCACCAGACGGCGGAAGGAGCCGTTGGAGGCGAGGAGGTCGGATGGACTGCCTTGCTCGCTGATGCGACCGTTTTCGACGACGATGACCCGATCGACGCCCAGGATGGTGCGCATGCGGTGCGCGATGATCAGGACCGTCTTGTTCTTCACCAGTTCGCCGAGCGCGCGCTGAATCTTAGTCTCGTTTTCGGCGTCAACGGAAGCCGTCGCTTCGTCGAGCAGAATGACCGGAGCATCCTTTAAAATCGCTCGGGCGATCGAGATGCGCTGTCGCTCTCCACCGGATAGGCGCGCGCCATTTTCTCCGATCTCGGTTTGATACCCCTCCGGAAGATTGCGCACGAACGAATCGCATTGTGCTGCCCGCGCGGCGGCATAGACTTCGTCGTCCGTCGCGTCGGCTTTCCCGATGCGAATGTTTTCCATCACGCTGGTGTTGAAGAGCAACACATCTTGGAAGACGATGGCATAATGCTGCAGGAGCGTCTCGGGATCCACCGTTGCGATGTCTTGACCGCCGAGGAGGACTCGACCGGAAGTCGCATCCCAGAACCGAGCCGCCAGTCGCGAGATCGTCGACTTTCCGCCTCCGGATGGGCCGACCAGAGCCGTGATCTCGCCTTGTTTCGCCGTGAATGAGATGTCTTTGAGCACGGCGACGTCTTCGTTGTAGGAGAAATTGACATTCTCAAAGACGATGTCATGTCCTCGCGGTGCAAGTGCTGCCGTACCGGATTGGATCGGCATCTCTTCGATTTCCCGCGTTCGTTCCAGCATCTGATCGAGCAAATTGAGCAATGCCTTGTTGTTCATCACTTCGTAGATCGATGTGTAGATATTGGCGGAGACCATCAGGTAGCCCATAAAGTAAAGCGGTTCGAGCTCTCCACGCGAAATCAACCAAACACCGAGCCCGGCACAGGTGACCAGACCCAGCTTCAAAAACATAAAGGCAAGGTTGTTGACCGCTCCAAGCAACAGCTCCATCCGCACCATCGTCCGGTGAATTTCGTCGCATTTGTCTTCAAAGCGGCGTTGAAAGAGCGCTTCGCTCTGATACGACTTGATCTCCTGAATGCCGTCGATCGACTCTTGCATGACATCGACCGCTTCCCGGTTGAGATCATAGAACTCCTTGAACACCTGCTTCTGCTTTTGCTTGCTCAAGTAATAAAACAAGAACGCGATCGGAAGCACCCAAAAGACGGAAAGCGCCATCTTCCAGTTGAACACGAACAAATTGAGTGCGATCAATCCGATCGTGATCAGAGCCGAATAAAACTGTGGAATCGAGTGCGAATACAGCGTCTCCAAATTCGCGATATCGCTCATCATGGTCGCGCTCAGATCCGAGAGATCCTTGCGGTCAAAGAATGCCAGAGGAAGCAGTTTCAACTTGTTTGCAAAGGAGATCCGCTTCTTCGCGCTTTCATTGTAAACCTTGACATAGAGCGCACCGTAGTCGATGAAATGCACGAGATAGCTGAGCGGCAGGCAAAGAAGCGCGGCGCCGACAAAGAGCCAGAAAGAAGGCACCGCCCCTTTTCCCGCCATCATCGCCAACGTCTGCTCGATGAAAGCGAAGGTGTAAATCAATGGGAGCCAGTTGGAGAAGATCGCGAGTGTGTGCGTGAGGATCGCCGTTCGCATGGTGCGAGCTCCCTCGTCATCCAGCAAGTATTTCTTTTTCAAGTATTTCAGCATGCGACGCCTCCTTCCGTTCCGATCTTCCATTCGATCGAACGCTCATACTCTTCGTACATCGCGCGATACAGACCGCCTCGGCGCATCAGCTCGTCATGCGAGCCGATTTCGACGATCTCACCGCGATCCAGCACGAGGATCCGGTTCATATCTTTCACCGTGCTGAGACGGTGGGCGATGAAAAGTGTCGTCTTGCGCTCGCGCAGCGTAGCAAGCGCTTTTTGAAGCAAATGCTCGTTTTCGGGATCGGCGAATGCCGTCGCTTCGTCCAGCAACAAGAGCGGCGCATCCTTTAAAAACGCTCTCGCCAGAGCGATACGCTGTTTCTCCCCGCCGGAGAGATAGACACCTTTGCTGCCGATGACGGTTTCCAGTCCTTGCGGCAAGCGAGCGATGATTTCAGCAGCCTGAGCACCTTCCAACGCGCTGCGAATCTGCTCCTCGGTCGCATCCGGTTTGGCGAGCAACAGATTCTCGCGAATGCTCATCTTAAACAAGTCCGAGTTTTGAAAGACGAAGGAGATGTTCGACATCAATGCCTTCTGCGAATAACGGCGTAGATCGGTGCCGCCCAGCCGGATGCGACCGCTCGTCGGATCCCAGAAACGAGCCGCCAGACGCGCGATCGTCGTCTTTCCGCTACCGGAAGGCCCCACGATGGCGAGCGATTCGCCGACTCCCACATCGAAGGTGATCCCTTTGAGAACGAGATCATCCGCCTCACCATAGCGGAATGTGACGTCCTCAAATTCCAGACGTGCATTCGCCGGCATCGCAGAATCCTCCGGGAAATCCAGTTCCGAATACGACAAAAGATCGGTGATGTTGGTCATCGCAACGGTCGCATCCGTCTTCATCTGCATAAAATACGCCGAGCGCATCATCGTCAGATTGAGAATCGGTGCCGTGAACAAAAAGAGCAGGATGTTGGCGAGCGTACGTCCCGGATCTTCTCCCGCACCCAGCAGCAAAATGCCGACCGGAACCAGGAAAAATGCCGCCGCAGGAGCGAGCGCATAATAAATCCCCATCTTGTGACGCCACATCATCGTGTACTCCATGATGACATCGCGGCATTCGATGATGCTGTCATAAAAACGCGTAAATGCGCGCACCGTCTGGCCGAAGGTCTTGACCACCGGGATCCCTCGTACATATTCGACCGACTGGGCTCCCAGGGCTTCATGCATCGCAAAATAGTTTTTGACGCGCTCCTTTCCTTCCTCGTTGCTGAGCGTCGCCATCAAGATCCCTCCGCCGATCATCGGCACGAAGGAGATCAGCCCCAGCCGCCAGTCAATGACAAAAAAGAGAATCAATAAGATCAAAGGGGTGATCGCGGTCCCGGCGATGTCCGGCAGTTGGTGCGCTACAAAGCTATGTGTTTTGGAAGCGCCGTCGTAGATCGTCTTGCGAATCCGTCCGCTGGATTCGACGCTGTAAAAACCGAGGGGTTTCTTGAGCAACGCGGCGACCCCCTGCTTTTTGATCTGCGTTTCCGCCTCAAATGCCGCCAAATGCGAAATCATCAGTCCAAAGAAATAGCAGATGAGTCCCAGCGCGGCACAACCGACCGCGAGCCCGGCATCCCACATGACCGCATCCATCCGCACTTCGCCCTGCGGGAGCAAAACGGCACGTAGGATGCGCCAGACAAAATAATACGGCAGTGTTTGAAATACGGCAGCAAGCCCGGTCAATAAAAAGGTAAAAGGGAAGAACCTAGCGGCTCTCCCCATGAAAGGCTTCAACTGCTTAAAAATACTTTGTTCTTTTTTCATTCAGCCTCCCCGCGCCCCCGAAAGGGCGCTTTCATGGTGGCTCAATTGTAAACTATTCGATAATGATTATCAATCTCAATTCCAAATATGACTTTCTCGGAAATAATCGATCACATGGTCATAGGACAGGAAATAAAGCTCCACATCAAAGTAAGTATGCTCCGGCTTCATCCGCGTCGTCTTGCCTTCCCAGAACTCGTGATGGTTGTCGTAGGTGACATCGATCTGGATCCAACGTCCGTCGACATATGCGACGTTCCAGGAGTGGAGCGTGCTCGGATCCTTTTCAAACAACGGTCGAAGCGGGTCGTGATTGAGATATCCGATCGCTTTGATGCAAGGGATGTTCATCAGCCGAGCGAGGTCGCTGAACACAATCGAGTAGCCGTAGCATCGCGCGATTTGATTGTCGAGCACTTCGATCGGCATGTGATAATCCTGCCCGGTCTTTTTCTCGTGGAACTCGCGATTGTAGTAGAAATTTTCGGTGAGCCAGTCGTGGATGCGAAGCAATTTCTCATAATCGGACTTCGCGCCTTGCGACAGCTCCGCCGCGATCTTGGTCAGACGTTCGCGCTCCACCGAAGACAGATGCTGCAGGCTCAGATACTGGCTCGGATCCTTGAGCTGCTTCATTTTCGCGCGATTGGTCTCATACGCATGCGGCGGACGGAACACATACTCATTGCCTTTTTTCTCGATGGTGACCTGCCACTCGTGGAGACTCGCCCAGTCGCGCGAGCTCTCACCATCCCCCGGATATCGGTCTTCGTTTCGAATCCCCCATCCGATCACTTGCACATATCTCGAATCCGGAATCGGACCGGACATCTTGAACTTTCGATCCGCCCCCAGTTTCGCTTCACCCAGTCTGGTCTCGGTGCGAACCCAGTCCTTTTCTCCGGGCAGCACATTCGGATCTTTGGGAACATAAAAATTGACCCAAACCTCTTGATAATCATCGTACGCGAGCTTTCCTTCGACATGGATCTGATTTCCCTCGATGCGGAATTCAAAATAGTTGTCGTCGCTCACATTGCTTCGCATCCGTTTGGCGGTCGGAATCATCGATTCGGCATAGCCATGCGAGCCGAGCAACACCATACGGCTCTTGCCGTCCCAACGGACCGTCACACCCAGCGCCTCGCTGATCGCACGAACCGGCACAAGCGTGCGGCTGTTGATGATGACCGGAGCGGCATCCAGCGTCGACATCTTGCCGTTGACATACATCTTGTCGTTATTGACCTGCATCTTGATCTCGCGCTCAGCGAGTCGAGCGATGATCTCACGCGTCTTGGATACAAACTCGATCTTTGCGCCCAACGCTTCAAAAATCATCCGCACCGGGACCATCGTGCGTCCCGCGATGACGGTCGGTTGGACATCAAACTCGATCTTCTTGCCATCGAGGTAGACAGAGATCGGCGCCGGCGCCGCAAAGCTCGCGTCGCTGCCCGCAAACCATGTCGTGATCAGCATCGCAACGAGCAACAAAAGCGCCAAACCGCGCATTGAACTCCGCTTCATGCTTTGAATTGTTTCCATTGTTCCTCCTTTATTTCGAGCCCGGGAGTCCGGATTTGACTCTCTTGCCCGCACGGCGAATCACAGTTTTCGCCAGTACCGTCATCGGATCCACCGCCGGAATGTCCCATCCGTAATGCTCAAATGCTACGGAGAGCTCGGTACACCCCAAAATCAACAGTTCCGCCCCGCGTCGACGCAGCGCTTGAAACTCCTGAAGCAAAATTTCCGTATCCATCGAAAACGATCCGGACTTGATATCATCGTAAATCAAAGTCATCAGTTCTCGCTGCCCCGCCGGAGTCGGAGCGATCATCTCGATCCCAAGCTCCGAAAAGATCTCGGGATAAATCCCCGTCGATACCGTACCGTCCGTGGCGAGCAGTCCCACCTTTTCGGCTCCCAATCGCTGGACTTCAAGCGCCGTCTCACGCAGCATGTGCAATACCGGCACCTTGATCGACGCTTGGAGCGGTTCGTGATAAAAATGCGCCGTGTTGCAAGCCATGACGATCGCATCCGCGCCCGCCCGTACCAGTCGCCGCGCCGACTGACGCAACTCCGGCAAAGGAGACGGCCCCCCGTGTACAATCGCACGCGTGCGATCCGGGATCGCCGGATTCGAGTCCAAGAGCACATGAATGTGTTCCTGATCCATGGACGCATCGGTAAGGAGCACGATCTTTCGTACGAGATCGGCACCTGCCAGTGGTCCCATTCCACCGATAATACCGAGTGTTTTCATACCAGACTCCATGCATCGTGCGCGATTGCCCGACCGATGTCACGGCACTGCGGCACGAGAACAAGATTCGATTCCTAGATATGACATAATGATAACATAAGTTCGAGAAATATGGTAATTTCGATTCCCGGTTCAAAGGGGGTATACTATAAAAAGAATGAACGCGGAGGAAAATATGAAACCACTTGAAATTCAACTTATGGCTGACAGCGCATCCGAGATTTCAGCCGAACATGCCGAGCAGTACCGAATCGAGATGATCCCGATGATCGTCACCGAAGGCGACCGGGAATACCTCGACGGCGTCAATTTCAACTCCGACGATCTCCTTCAGGGCATGTCGCAGGGCAAGATGTACAAAACCACTCAAATCCCGCTCAACACGTATCTCGAGCGTTTTCAAAAGCACGCCGAAACCGGTCGCTCCCTGATTTGCTTCGTCCTCTCATCCGGCCTGACCGGCTCCTACGAGACCGCTCAGATGGCGCGCAACATGATCTTGGAAGATCATCCCGAAGCCGATATCACCGTCATCGACTCCAAATGCGCATCCCAGGGTTACGGTCTGCTGGTCCTCGAAGTTGCCCGATATCTCGCCCATTGTACGCCGAGCAAACAGGAACTCCTCGATTACATCTCCTACCTGCAACAACATGTCGTCCATCTGTTCACAGTCGAAGATATGGAATTTCTCTATCGCGGCGGGCGCGTATCACGAGTTCAAGCCATCATCGGCGGCATGCTCGGCATCAAACCGATGCTCGACGTCTCCCCGGAAGGCAAGCTGCGTCCATTCGGAAAGGCGCGCGGCACCAAAAATTTGATCAAAGGGCTGACGGACGAGGCGCGCAAACGCATCGGCACGCTCGACATCTCCAAGCAAACCGTCTGCATTTCCTCCGGTCTGGATACGACGGTGCAAGAAGCGGTTCGCGCATTCTTCGAATCCGAATACCATGTCACCGACTTCATCATCCAGAAGATCGGTGCAACGGTCGGCGCTCACACGGGCCCGTATATGTGTGCCTTCTTCTTTCTCGACGCGGCACCCAAGCGTTGATATTTCAAGGAAATGATACGAAAAAGCAAGACCCCCTGCCAAATTTGACAGGGGGTGGGGGGGGGTATCGAGCTTAGAGCCCGTACCAAAGCACGAATCGCATGATGATCTGTGCCAAATCCGCTCGCGTCACATGATCGCGCGGATAGAGAAGGCCCATCTCGCTGCTTTGAATGAGCTTCGCATTCAATGCGTAGCCGATCGACTGCTTGGAATACGCGCTGATTCGATCCGAATCTTCATAGATCGTAACATCGCTTGCTTCCGGCATTTCGAATTGTTTCCAGCTTGCGAAGCGGAAGAGCATCGCGAGCAATTGCTCTCTCGTAATCTTGTCATCCGGCCCGAACACTCCGCTACTGTAGCCAAAGACGACCTGATTTTGCTTCGCCCAAGCGACAGCCGGCGCATAATACGCCGTCGGAGATACATCCGGATAGGACTCCAACGACCCCTCTGCCGGAGAACCGCTCATCCGATACAGCAGGGTCACGATCATTCCACGCGTGGTGTCGGTGTACGGATCGAATCGTTTGCCTCCGATCCCCTGCATCAGATTCTTGTTGGTAACAAAGCGAACAGCATCGTAGAAACCTTGATTCTCCGAAACATCCGTATAGTCAATCGGCGGTCCCAGCGGTGTTTCCTCCGGCGTGACCACGACGGTTTCATCTTGTTTTACCGGAGGGGTCGGAGCCGGATTCGGGGTCGGCGTTGGAGTTGGCGTCGGTGTTCCGCCTTGATCGCTACCTTGATCGCCACCTTGGTTGCCACCTTGATTCCCGCCTTGATTGCTGCCGTCCGGTTCGTATTTTGCGACCAATTTGAGATCCCGGAACACCCGAGCATCAAAATCGAAGATTGCACCGGACTCGCTTTCAACCGCCCAATAAAGGAAGCGATATCCCGACTTCACCGGATTCGCCGGCTTCGCCACCGGCTTGCCCTCTTTGATCGTCGCTACGGTCGGTGACGACATGGTTCCGCCTTTGGGATCGAATGTGACTTGAATGTCTCGATTCGACTCGACATCGAGATCGATCGTGATCTGACCGCTCTCGATTTGCCCGAGTTTTTGCTCCAAGTTGACACCGACCTTGATCTGCCATTCGTCCTTGCTGCCTCCCAGATTCGTGGTCACCAAATCGGAACGGAAGAGGTCGGTATCGCCCATGTAAGCGATATTCGCCTTGCTGTCTCGCGATGTGTAATAGCCGCGCAACTCGGCGGATACCGCCTCGGCGCCCTTCAAAACATAGTCCGGGCTGATGAGATTCGCGACATCCGACGCGAGGACGGTCACGTGGAACTCTGTCTGCAGCTCATTTCCGACTTCGCCGGTCAGCCGTTCGACCGCCGCGATGTCCTTTGAGAGCTCCACCGTCTTGCCAAAGAATCTCACCTGAACTCGGATGCCAGCGCCGTTGTACTCCGGAAGTTTTTCATAAACCGCTTGGACACTTGTATTCTGTTTGACGACATAGGTCGTGTAGTCAAAAGGTTCTCCTTTGAGCTCCCAGCGGAGGAAACGATACCCTTGCCGCGTCGGTTTGAAGACCTCTTCGGCGACAATGGTGCCGTAAGGGACGTCGTAGACATTGCGACCACGAGGCACGTACGCATCCGGACCCTGATTAAAGAAAATATAATACTTTTCGATCGAATATCGAGCAACCAATTTGAGATCGGACTGTACCGGCTGATCAAAAGAAAATTTCGGTCCCTTTTCTTCGTCGATTGCCCAATACTCAAACAGATACCCTTCCCTTTGCGGACGGTTCGGCTCAACCGCGTGTTCTCCTTCTACCACGGTCTGGGTCAAAGGATCCGTCATCGTTCCTCCGTTCGGATCGAAGGTCACGGTATAACTTACCGGCACCTTGTACTTGGCGACCAGTTTGAGATCGGCGTAGACCGGCTGATCAAATTGATATTGCGGTCCGTTCTCATCGCCGACCGCCCAGTACAGGAAAGTCCTGCCTGCGAGCACCGGATCCGACGGCTTTGTCGCTTGCTTTCCTTCCTTAATCGTCTGCTGCAACGGATCGGCCATCGTTCCGCCGTTCGGATCGAAGGTCACGACGACATCATGGTTCGATTCGACATTGTAAACGAGTGTAATCTTACCGCTCTCAACATTCCCACAATCCTCTTTCACACGGATTTGGAAGTTTACGGTGAGCGGGTCATCTGCGGATTGCACTAGGACTTGAATCAGATCCGGGGAGAGAAGGTCCGTGCCCGGGACCCAATGCTGCTCATTCTCGTCACTGCCTTTGAGGGCGAAATGCCCATGTGCCTCGACCTTGGCCTCCTTGAAGGATAGGAGGCGATAGCCGGGCTCAAGATACTTTTCCACGCTGGATACAAACTCATCGATCCAGAGATCGAGCACCTCATCGACGGGATGTAAGTACGAAGGAGCGGTATAACCGCCTTTGACCCATATCTCGTTCTCAGGCACCGGAACGACCTTGTTGTTGTACTGAATGAATACCTGAAATCCCCGACCATTGTAAGTAGGGAGCTTGGAATAACCGGCAACCGCAGTGAGGTCTCGATCGATCACCGCTACCGCCGGATCAAATGGCTGTCCATCAACCAACCATCCTTCAAAAACATATCCTCGACGCGTCGGGCTTAGAACCGTCGCAGCAATCGTTCCATCTTTCGGGACAGATACCTGTTTGGATTCCTTCGGGAGGTATCCGCCGTTCGGATCAAATGTTACGGTATAGGTATCCGCCAAAACGGACTCATCGCCTTGAACCGCGTAATCCGCAAAAGTCAAACTCGTCAGTGCAACAGCAAACAAGGTCACCATCGCAAGAAGTAGGGCCAATCGTTTCTTCATCCTAACCTCCTAAAATCACTGTAAAACGGCTTGCTCTCCGCTCAAACATCCTTATGCTATTTGATTGTCGTCTCGCTTGTGCACTCGACCGCATGGATCAATGTGT
>JAUMWO010000054.1:0-9474 GCA_030529605.1 Bacillota bacterium
GATCGAGGAGGGGCGGATCGAACCGGATCGCATCGACCTTGTCCGCCTGCATTTCATCGAGCGAAAGGGTGCGGATGCGATACGCCGAGAGCTCGGGATTTCGAGTCAAAGGCTGAAAAAAGCATTGGAAAAAGCAGAAGCTCAATTGTTTCATTTGTTGAAGGATCGTCCGATCGATCAGGAGAAGCAATGAAAGTATTGGAAATCATCGTTCTTGTCGTCCTCATTTTGATCGCCGCTTTCGTGTTCATCGGGAATCTATCCGATTTGATTCGCACGGCGTGGCGTTCGTCGCAAAAGGAGAGACGAGAGCGGGAACAGAGAGAACGAGGACAGAGAGGACGTGAACACGCGCGTGATTCGCGCGATCCGAGGCGCTGATATGTCACTGCGCCGTATTCTCGAGAACTATCTCAGTCAGGACCCGGTATCGTTTCATATGCCCGGCCATAAGCATGGTCGGGATATTTTTCATGGGGTCGATTTGACGACCTTGGATTGGACGGAAGTCGACGAACTCGACAATCTACATGACGCGCATGGCGCGATCGCGATGCTCGAGGAGCGACTTTCCTCTTTTTGGGGCAGTTTTGCCACGAAGCTGTCGGTCGGCGGGAGTACGGCTTGCAATTTGGCCGGGATTCTCGGATCCGCACCGCGCGGATCAAAAGTCCTGATCGACCGAAATGCGCATCGTTCCGTTTACAATGCGATCCGGATGGCGGAGCTTCGTGCCGAGTATTTTTATCCGTTGACGACATCCAAAGAGGAGTGGACCGAATTCCTGCGTCGCCATGACGATGCGGTCCTCGTGCTTTGGACCTATCCGACTTACGAAGGAATCTGCTTCGATCTCGTCGATCAAATCGCGCAGTGTCGCAGCGAACTTCCGCACGCGGTTACAATGGTCGATGAGGCGCATGGCGCGCATCTCGTCCTCAGCGACTCGCTCCCGACGGATGCGCTGCGCTGCGGGGCGGATGTCGTCGTACAGAGTTTGCACAAGACGCTCCCGGCGCTGACGATGACATCGGTGCTTCATTTTTCCCGGGAGTTTTCAAGCCGTAAACCGCTGCGTTTTGAGTCGATTCGCGAGAGAATTGACTGGTATCTCGCGGCGATTCAGTCGAGCAGCCCATCTTACATCCTGATGTGCAGCGTGGAAGAGATGATGGATGTGCTGGAAGGAGGATTCGTGTCGGTCGATCGGTGGCTGGAGGAGCTCGCTTACCTCCGTTCGGAGCTCGATCGGCGCGGCCTGCTGCTCTCGGTGCCGGGTAGCCGTTTCGACCCGAGCAAGATCCTGATGCGTTGTTCTCCGCAACAGGTCTCCATCCTCGCTCGCGAGTATGGGATTCGATTTGAGCTGGCGACCGACTCCTATGCCCTGTTGATGGTTTCACCGTCCAATCGACGATCGGACAGCGAGCGCCTGCTTCGAGCGATGGATGCGTTGGCGGAGTTTCCGGCGCCGGGGGGCGGAAGTCAACTCGCCTTTTCCCATTGCCGGATGAAGCCGCCTCTGCGGCGATTGGAATCCTG
Organism: Bacillota bacterium; assembly: GCA_030529605.1. Lineage (GTDB taxonomy): Bacteria > Bacillota > Clostridia > Peptostreptococcales > Acidaminobacteraceae > JAUMWO01. The sequence goes on from JAUMWO010000054.1 coordinate 1,543, forward strand.
GGAGCTGATCGGCAAGCCGAGCGAGCGTGTGCCGCTGCGCCAAGCGCTGGGAAAGATCGCCGCTCAGAGCGTGATCCCATATCCTCCCGGGATTCCCGTCGTCGTTGCGGGGGAGGTCTTTGGCGAAGACGAGATCGCGTTTTTGGAGCGATGCGGGTATACAGACTGTGTTATAATAAGTTGAGGTAAAAATGAAAAAAGAGATCATCGAATGGATCAAGTCGATCTTGTTTGTCGTCGTTGTGTTTGTCATCTACAGTTTTTTCTTCACATCGACGACGGTATACAATGAATCGATGCTTCCGACTCTGATCGAAGGGGATATGCTCTTCATGATCAAATTCGGGGAGGTCCGACAAGGAGATATTGTTTCGTTTCGGTCGGAGTTTCGGCTGACGGCGAACGATGTACGTTCCCTGAATTTGATACAACGGCTGTTCAATCACGAGGGGGATCGCAAGAATCTGATCAAGCGCGTGATCGCGGTTGCCGGGGATCTGGTGGAAGTGCGGGACGGCAAAGTGATCGTCAATCGGGAAGAACTACACGAGATCTATGTTCACGATCCGACCTTCAAGGATTTTCCGGCGCAGACGGTCCCCGAGGGACATTATTTCGTCTTGGGAGACAACCGCGCGGCGAGTTTGGACAGCCGAGACATCGGCTTCGTCTCCAAAGAGGATATCATCGGGAAGGTGGTCTTCCGATTTTGGCCGATTCCGAGGATCGGCACGGTCAACTGACATTAGGTCTTGAATGTTCGGAGCCCGAGAGGGTTCGGAGCACAGTCATGGAGGAGGTTCCTATGAAACTGGTAGTGGCGATTGTTCACGACGAAGACGCCGGTACTTTGCTTAAACGCCTTGTTTCAGCGGATTTCGGAGTGACCAAGCTCGCCTCGACGGGCGGGTTTTTGAAGGCCGGAAATACGACGCTTCTGATCGGGGTTCCTGCGGTGCGTCTCGACGAAGTGGTGCACATCATCGAAACGTCCTGTCGGACGCGCAAGGAGATCACCACGACATCTTCCGTTATCGCCGAAAATGCGATGATGGGGATTCCGATCGAGATTTCGGTCGGCGGAGCGACGGTGTTTGTGATCGACATCGAGAAGTATATGAAGTTATAGGTGTTCTTTGGGGCTGATTGAGTATTTTCAAAGCGCTCTGCGCCAAGGAACGCAGACTCATTTTTATCTCATCCGCGGAAAGGGTCGTTTGGCGGAGCTGATCGACCAGATTTTCTGTGAGGATTCGTTTCGTGCCTGCGGCGTCTGCCGCGGTTGTCGTCTTCGCCGTTCGGGCAATCTCCCGGATCTTCGATGGATCGAGGGAGAGGAGAGCATCAAGGACGAGGAAATCGAAGAATTGCGGGCTTTTATCATCCGCAAGCCTTCCGTGTCGCGTTTCAAGGTGATCGCGATTTCGCAGGCGCATCGGTTGACCGTGCGGGCGCAAAATCGACTGCTCAAAACTCTGGAAGAACCGCCGAAGGATCTGATTTTCCTGATGGGGACCGATCAACCGGAGCGACTGCTCGAAACGGTTCTCTCTCGCGCCATTCGCTTGAATTTCTCCCAAGATGCCGATGTTCCGTCCCTTGCGGATCTGGATGTCGCGCTGGCGGAGGCGCTGGCTTCGGACGATCTGCGAAAGCGTCTGGAAGCGTTCAAACCTTATCGCAAAAACAAAGAATTGCTGAGGGAGCAGATCCCATTTTTGATTGAATCGGTCCGTCAGAAAGCGACGAAAGCGCTTTCTGAGCAGCGATCCGACACGCAGATGTTGCGATCGCTTGCTTTGATCGATCTGCTCGATGAAGTCGACCGCAATCTGGAAGCTTCCGGAAATGCCGACTTTAACATCGAGCGTCTGATGCTGTTTCAGACACCGAAGGAGGAATTTTGACAGAAATCATCGGCGTACGATTTAAACAGGCCGGAAAGATATATTATTTTTCCCCTGACCAACATGAGATCCAAAAGGGCGATCAGGTGATCGTGGAAACCTCGCGAGGCATTGAATTTGGAGAATGTGTGATTCCGCCTCGCATGATGGAAGATTCGTTGATCACGCATCCGCTCAAACCGATTCTGCGCGTCGCGGACGACCATGATCGCGCGATTCAGGAGGTCAACCGCAAGAAGGCGAAGGAAGCGTTACCCATTTGCGAAGAGAAGGTCCGAGCGCACAAGCTCGAGATGAAACTGGTCGATGCGGAATATACCTTTGAAAACAACAAATTGATCTTTTATTTCACGGCGGACGGCCGCGTCGATTTTCGCGAATTGGTCAAGGATCTCGCTTCGACCTTCCGGATTCGCATCGAACTGCGCCAAATCGGCGTGCGTGACGAGTCCAAGATGGTCAAAGGGCTCGGCCCTTGCGGGCGCGAGGTGTGCTGCGGAAGCTGGCTCGGGGATTTTGCTCCTGTCTCGATCAAGATGGCGAAGGATCAAAATCTGTCGCTCAATCCGATCAAGATCTCGGGTCTCTGCAGCCGTTTGATGTGCTGTTTGAACTACGAGCATGAGACCTATGTCCAGATCCGTGTCGGCATGCCGAACATCGAGGACAAGGTGGAAACGCCTGCCGGTCGCGCGGTGGTCGTCGGGACCAACATCATCAAGGAAGAGGTGACGGTCCGGCATTTCACCGGTCAAAAGAACGAGCTCAGTACCGACTTGACGGTCTACCGCAAAGACGAGATCCGCGTCGTCGAGAAATCGGGATCGCGGGAAAAGGTCGATTATCGGGCGGAGCGCGAGCTCAAGAATCTCGAAGATTGATGTGCCCGCATCGCACGCAATCGGAAGGGATGTGCCGGGTCGAATGTCAGCCGCATGAACGCATCGATGACTTGCAGATCGGCGGTCTGCGCTTGATACAGAATCCGAAGTGGTTCTGTTTCGGGGTGGACGCCGTTTTGTTGAGTCATTTTCTTTCTCTGAAAGCGGGCGATGTGGCCGTGGAGCTCGGTACCGGCAACGGCATCGTGTCGATCCTCGCCTCCGTCAAATACGAGTTCCACCGCATCTTTGCCTGCGAACTCCAGCCCGCCGTCGCCGATCTGGCGCGGCGGTCCGTCCAACTCAACGGACTCAGTGACCGCATCGAGATCCTCGAGATGGACATGCTCGCTCTGCCGGATCGGCTCAGCGCCTCCTCGATCGACGTGGTTTTCTCCAACCCGCCCTATGTGTCCAAGGGGCGGGGCATCGTCTCCGAGCGGTCGGAGAAGGCGCTGTCTCGGCACGAGACGACGGCGGGAGTGGCCGAGATCTTGGAACTGGCGGCCTACCTGCTGAAGCCGGGCGGTGCGCTCTATCTCGTCCACCGACCGGATCGTCTGGTCGACATATTTTGTGCGGCGCGTGCTTGCGGGATCGAGCCCAAGCGGATTCGCTTCGTTCACCCGTCATGCGGCAAGAAGCCCAACATCGTTTTGATCGCACTCGTCAAAGGCGCGGGGCGCGAGCTCAAATACGATGACCCGCTGTATGTCTACGATGAGGCGGGCAATTACAGCAAAGAGATCCACGAGATTTACGGGAGGGAATATGTTGATCCTGTGCGGGACACCGATCGGCCATCTCGATGACATCAGCTATCGAGCGGTCAAGGCGCTCGAATCCGCCGATGTCATCTATGCTGAGGATACGCGCCGCACGTTGAAACTGCTCAATCACCTTGAGCTAAAAAAGCCGCTGCGTCGCTACGACGAACACAATAAGGACGCGGCAGGCGAAGAGATCCTCTCTCGTCTCTTGCAGGGCGAGACCGTTGTCTTGACCACAGATGCCGGGATGCCGGGGATCTCCGATCCCGGAGCCGATCTCGTGCAGCTCTGCATCGCGCGGGAGATCGGGTTTGAGATCATCGACGGTCCCACGGCATTCGTGCATGCGGCCGTCGGCTCAGGCCTTGACATTCGTCGCTTCGCCTTCGAAGGCTTTCTTCCCAAAAAGAAATCCAATGCGATTCAGCGCCTGCAATCCTTTGCCGGCGATTCGCGCACCCATATTTTTTACGAAGCACCGCATGATCTTCTGCGCACTCTGGAGTGGATCGAGGCGGAGTGGGGCGACCGACGCGCATGTACGGCGCGCGAGCTCACCAAACGATACGAAGAGTTTCGGCGCGGCAAACTGTCCGAACTCATCGCGTATTACCGAGCAAATGAGCCGATCGGAGAATTCGTCCTGATCGTCGAGGGAGCCGAGATCGAGCCGGAAGTCTGCGATGAAGCGCGCATCCTCCGAGAGCTCCGGGCGCTCGCCGAACAGAATTACACAAAAAAAGAAGCAGTCGCGACCTTAGCGTCGAAACTGCCCGTCAAGAAAAGCGTGATTTATCGCGTAGCCGAAGATTCTAGATTTTTTTGATCTCGGAGATGCACGAGCGGCAGATCATTTTGCCGCGTACATTGGATACCTGTTTGGCCTGCCCGCAGAAAATGCAAGCGGGCTCGTATTTTTTGAGGATGATGGTTCCGTCCTCGGTGAAGATTTCTACCGAGTCTTTGTCGCTGATGTCCAAGATGCGACGCAATTCAATCGGAATGACGATTCTACCGAGCTCATCAATCTTTCTTACGATTCCTGTCGATTTCATAGTATCCTCCTATTTGTCCTCTAGGTCCCGAATTGTGTCATTGACTTCACGGAGCGTGTCCTTGATATCCTCGATCGTCGCTTGGTACTTGTTGCCGAAGTACTTGTCATACAGCGCCTTTCCGATCGAGATCGTGTGGACAAAGGATCCGATCCCACTGACGAGTCCCGAATTTTCGTTGAGTTTTCCGGTGACATTGGCGGAGGTTTCCGCAATATTGTCGACCGTCGGTCGGAAGGCCTGGATATCATGTGCGACCTCACCGGAGATATCCGCAACATTCTTCGTCAGATTGGGAACGACTTCCAAAGTGGAGTCGATGTGAGGTTTGTTGTCGGTGACGATTTTACCGATGCTTTTCACGACGAGATAGGCTTTGGATAGGATGAGAATGACATAGATCAAGACTCCGCAAAGGAGCATCCATAGGATGAATAAAAGAAAATCCTTGACCGTGATAACCAGTGCGCCGTCCATAGCCACCTCCTTAAAACTCTACTTATGTTATACCATAGTCGGAGCGGATTTGCTCAATTTTTCCATCGTTCGTCCGATACTTTGTGATAGAATGAGAGGAACAAAGGAGGGACCGATGAGTCAAGCCAAGAAAACCTTCTATATCACAACACCGATTTATTATCCGAATGCAAAATTGCATGTCGGACACACGTATACGACGGTGCTCGCCGACTCGATCGCTCGTTTCAAACGCGAGCGGGGTTTTGACGTGCTCTTTACCACGGGCACGGACGAGCACGGACAAAAGATCCAAGAGTCCGCCGAGCGCGCAGGAAAGGATCCCCAAGCCTTCGTCGACGAAATCGTCGCCGGCGTGCAGGAACTCTGGAAGAAACTCGAAATTCAATACGATCGCTTCACCCGCACGACGGGTGCCAACCACATCGCGCGTGCCCAAAGCATTTTTCAAAAATTGCTCGACTCGGGCGACATTTATCAGGGGGAGTACGAGGGCCATTATTGCATTCCGGACGAAGCGTATTGGACGGATTCGCAGCTGGTCGACGGCAATTGCCCGACCTGTGGCGGTCCGGTGACCAAGCGCAAGGAATCGTCCTATTTCTTCCGCCTTTCGAAATACCAGGACCGTCTCCTCAAGTTGTTCGAAGAAAATCCGGACATATTGGAGCCGCATTACCGCGTCAATGAGATGGTCAACAATTTCATCAAGCCCGGACTCGAAGATCTCTCGATCTCGCGTTCGACCTTGAGCTGGGGCGTACCGCTCCCCAATGATCCGTCTCATGTCATCTATGTGTGGATCGAGGCGCTGTGCAGCTACCTGACCAACCTCGGCTATCCGGACAAACCGGAGGACGGCTTCGATCGATACTGGCCTGCCGATGTGCATCTCATCGCCAAAGAAATCGTGCGCTTCCACACCATCATCTGGTTCGCGCTGCTGATGGCACTGGATCTGCCGATTCCAAAAAAGGTCTTTGCCCACGGATGGATCCTCATCGGGGGACGAAAGCTCGGAAAACGCGATGGTGCCGTGATCGCCGATCCGCTGATCCTCATCGAAAAATACGGAGTCGATGCGCTGAAATACTTCCTGCTCGCCGAATACGAAGTGACCCAGGACGGCGCGTTCACCACGGATATTCTGGTATCCCGCATCAATTCCGACTTGGCAAATGACTTCGGAAATCTCGTATCCCGCAGCATCGCGATGGTCGAGAAATACCGCGGCGGCATCGTGCCTTCCCCCGCCAATCCGACCGACTTCGACGAGTCGCTCCGGCAGACTGCGGTCTCGGCGCTGCATAAGGTGGACGACGCGATCGACCGCATCGACACCAAGCGTGCGATGGCGGAGATTTGGGCAGTCGTAGGACGCGCCAACAAATACATCGACGAGACGGCGCCTTGGGCGCTCGCAAAATCCGACGAGGGACAACAACTCGATACCGTGCTCTATCATCTGATCGAGTCGCTGCGCATCATCGCGCTGCTGATCCGACCGTTCTTGCCGGCGACCTCCCGCAAACTGGCGGAGCAGCTCGGCGTCGAGCTCGGAGACATCGAGGAATCGACCGTTTGGGGCGGTTTCCCTGCCGGCAACCGCGTCAAGAAGGGCGACATCCTCTTCCCTCGCATCGATATCAAGGCGGAACAGGAATAAATGGCAGTGTATTTTGACTCACATGCGCATCTCGATCAACATGCCTTCGATTACGATCGCGAGCAGGTGATCCGGGATGCGGCGGCTGCCGGAGTGCAGTATATTTTGAATCCCGGTGCGGATCTCGAGAGCAGCTATGCTGCGGTCGAACTCGCACAACAACACGAAGGCGTTTACGCGGCCGTGGGGGTGCATCCGCATGATGCCAAGTCCATGGACGAGGAGATGCTGACTACGATCGAACTGCTCTCCCATCGCCCGAAGGTGCGCGCCATCGGTGAGATCGGACTCGATTTTTATCGCGATCTCTCCCCGCGCGATGTGCAGGAGCATTGGTTTCGTCAGCAGATCCGTCTCGCGATCAAACGCAATCTCCCGATCATCATTCACGACCGCGACGCAAACGACGCGGTCCTGCGGGTGCTCAAGGACGAGAAGGCCTTTCAGGTCGGCGTTCTGATGCACAGCTTTTCCGGAAGCGTCGAATTGGCGCGGCAATATGTCAAATTGGGAGCCTACATCTCCATTTCCGGTCCCGTCACCTACAAGAATGCGCGCATCAAGCGTGAAGTTGCGGCGGAGGTGCCGCTCGATCGCTTGATGATCGAGACGGATGCGCCGTATCTCACGGCGGAACCGAAACGCGGCATGCGCAACGAACCCGCATTTGTCCGTTACACTGCGGACAAGATCGCGGAAGTGCGCGGGATTTCCCCGGAGGAAGTCGCCCGCGTCACACTCGAAAACACCAAGCGCTTCTTCGCGATTCCGTGATGGCAAAGAAGCTCACGATTCGTCAGACCATCGTCGTCGAAGGGCGTGCCGATGTCGTCCGTGTGCGGGAGGCGGTCGACTGTGATATCATTACGACGCAAGGGTTTCGCCTATCGGGCGAGACCCTGCTTTCCATTCAGAAGGCGCATGAGCGGGTCGGCGTGATCGTCCTGACGGATCCGGACGGAGTCGGCGAGCGAATACGTCGACGAATCGATGAGAAGGTTCCCGGCGTCTGGCATTGCTATCTGCTCAAGGAAGACGCGCGAGAAAAAGGCGACATCGGCATCGAAAATGCTTCGGTGGCAAGCATCCAAGAAGCCATGCTCCGCTGCATCGAGCTGCACACATCGTGTCCGCCGGCCTCGTCCGCTGCGCGAGATTCAGATCGGCCGTGTGCTC
>JAUMWO010000054.1:9484-9854 GCA_030529605.1 Bacillota bacterium
CTCGTTCGGAAGCCGCTCCTTGTTCGGAAGTTTCGCCTCGTTTGACAGGCGTACCTCGCCCGACAGACGCACCCCGTTCGAACGGCGAAGGTGACTTCGTCCCTTGGACGACCGCCGATCTCTACCGGCTGGGACTGGCCGGAGAAGAAGGCGCTCGCGCACTCAGGGCCAAGGTCGGCAAGGCGCTCGGGATCGGCTATGCGGCAACCAATCGTTTTTTGTTTCGACTCAATCAATATCGCATTTCGCGTGAAGCCGTCGCGCGAGAACTTCAAGAAAGGGAATGAGTATGGATCTGACCTCCCCGGCGGTGATCAAATCGCTTTTGGATCGGCATGGATTTCGATTTTCCAAGTCCTTTGGACAAAAT
>JAUMWO010000055.1 GCA_030529605.1 Bacillota bacterium
TCAAAGTAATATTTGGATGCATCAAGTTTGATTCGAGCCCTTCTCAACTTCGCGGTAGAGACCAGTTCAAAGGCTTTGGTGATCTGCATCGTGGAGTTGACGGATTTTATTTTCCGCTTGATTTCTCTCGTGCTGCTTGGCATTGCCTCACCTACTTCTTCCAGATCTCAAGCTTGAATTTATCGATCGCATTTTTGAGACTCTTTTCCGTCTCTTCGCTCATCTCACCGCTGTCTCGAATCGCTTTCGGCACATCGGGATAGTTCGAATGCACATAGGCGAGCAAATCACGTTCAAATTCACTGACATCCGCGACTTCCACATCCGTCATATGCTTGTTGACGATCGTATAAATCGAGATGACCTGATCTTCGACCGGCATCGGGCGATATTGCGGTTGCTTGAGAACCGCCATCAATCGCTGACCATGATCCAAAGTCGCCTTAGTCTCTTTGTCCAGTTCGGATCCGAACTGAGCAAAGGCGGCGAGCTCACGATACTGCGCAAGTTCCAATTTGATGCGCGACGCGACTTTCTTCATCGCTTTGATCTGCGCATTTCCTCCGACGCGCGATACCGAGATCCCCGCATTGACCGCCGGACGCTGACCGGAGAAGAACAGCTCCGACTCCAGGAAGATCTGACCGTCCGTGATCGAGATAACATTGGTCGGAATATAGGCTGCGACGTCTCCGGCTTGGGTTTCGATGACCGGCAGTGCCGTAATCGAACCGCCGCCCAATTTGTCGCTCAATTTCGCGGCGCGCTCCAACAATCGAGAGTGCAGATAGAATACGTCACCCGGATACGCTTCCCGTCCCGGCGGGCGTCGAAGCAAAAGCGACATCGCACGATAGGCGACAGCATGCTTGGACAGGTCGTCGTAGACGATCAAAACATGCTTGCCCGCATACATCAGTTCCTCCGCCATCGAAACTCCCGCATAAGGCGCAAGGTATTGAAGCGGCGCCGGATCCGAGGCTGTCGCGGAAACGACGCAGGTGTATTCCATTGCGCCATGGTCTTCGAGCTGCTTTACGATCTGTGCCACCGTCGAATTCTTCTGACCGATTGCGACATAGATGCAGTACACATCGGTATTCTTTTGGTTGATGATCGTATCGATTGCGATCGCTGTTTTCCCGGTTTGACGGTCGCCGATGATCAGCTCACGCTGACCGCGACCGATCGGAATCATCGAGTCGATCGCCTTGATACCGGTCTGAAGCGGCTGGTTGACGGACTTTCGGTCGATGACGCCCGACGCATTGCGCTCCACCGGACGATAACGATCCGTGACGATCGGCCCCTTGCCGTCGAGCGGTTGCCCGAGCGCGTTTACGACGCGTCCAAACAGCGCTTCACCGACCGGCACCTCGACGATCCGCTTGGTTCGCTTGACGATGTCTCCCTCACGAATCCGCTCGTCCGAACCGAAAAGAACGACCCCGACGCTGTCTTCCTCCAGGTTGAGTACCATGCCGAAGACATCGCCCGGAAATTCGAGCAACTCCCCCGACATACAGCTCTGCAGGCCATGAATGCGCGCGATACCGTCCCCTACCTGAATGACGGTGCCGGTATCCTCGAGCTGAAGTCTCGACTCATATTGTTTAATCTGCGCTTTAATGACCGCGCTGATTTCTTCTGGTCTTAAATTCATTGCTTCTCCTTCTATCCGCTGACGACCGCATTGGTCATTTGATCGAGTAATTTCTGCAGTTTACGTCGGACGGAGCCGTCCATCACTTTGTCGCCGATGCGAATCTTGAGACCGCCCACCAGCGAAGGATCGATGGTTTCGATCATCTCGATTTCGAGACCGGTCGACTCCTTCAGTCGTGCCTTCAACGCGACGCGTTGCGCATCCGAGAGAGGATGAACGCTCGACACATACGCCGTCTCGATGCCGAGATGCCCTCGAACCAAATGATCAAATTCGACCTTGATCTCAGGCAAGTATCCGATTCGGCGTTTGTCCAACAAAACAAATAAAAAATTACGAAACTCATCGACGAATTGCATCGATCGCACAATCTCATCCTTCTCGCTTCGAGCGATGGTCGGCGCCGCCAGAACATCCAGCAACTTCGGATTTTCTGTGATCAGATGCGTCAAATCCTCAAATGAACGGCGAAATTCTTCGAGCTTTTCGAGTTCCAGTGCCGCATGAAACAGAGCGTCAGCGTATACGCCCGGGACTAATTCTGCCACTGCGTATCACCTACTTCCGTAATCAAACGATCGATCAGAGCGGAGTGATCTTCCGGTTTCAGTTCTTTGTCGACGACGCGCGAGGCAGCCAAAACCGTAAGCTCGGACAGCTGATTTTTGAGTTGATGAACCGTTTTTTGGACCTCGGTCTCCAACTCACGCTCCGTCTTTTGCTTGATAAAGTCCGCCTCTTCCTTCGCCTTGCGCACGATTTCATCGGCTTTCAGCTCGGCGCGCTTCGCGTAACTCTTGAGCAGCTCACTTCCCTCCGCTTCGACACGAGACATCTGTTGTTCGTATTGATCCCGAAGCTCTTGCGCCTTTCGTTCGGCACGCTCCGCTTCGTCAAACTGTTGCTTCACCTCGTTCTCACGATCCGCCATAAATTTTTGGATCGGTTTGAACAGGCGAAACCTCACGATCAAAAACAGGATGATCGCGTTCGCCAGCGTCAATACGAAAGTCCAGTTGAACTCGATGAGACCGAACCGCAGGTCGGATGCTACAATCAAATTCGGTACCATGAGACTCCTCGCTTACAGACGACCCACCAGAGGGTTTGCGATCAAAAGCAACAACGCGACGATCAGACCGTAGATACCGGTCGTCTCCGCTACCGCCGCTCCGAGAAGCATCGTACGGATGATATCCCCCTGCGCCTCCGGTTGACGACCGACTGCCTCTGCACCCTTTCCGGCTGCATAACCTTGACCGATACCAGGTCCGATTCCTGCGATTACCGCGAGACCTGCCCCGATTGCCGAAGCCGCCAAAACCAATGCCTTACCCGTGATCATGCCTTCCATATGTTCCTCCTAAAAAATTTCCTGAATTTATTACTCCATCGCTCCGGAGATAAACACCATCGTCAACATCGTAAAGATGAACGATTGGAGCAATCCGGAGAACAAGTCGAAATAGACGTGCAGCGCGACCGGAAAGCCGAGCTGAAAGATCGGGACCGCAAGGTTGAACAGGCTCGCGAGCCCGGAGTACACCAAAGTCATAATAATGACCCCGGCGACGACATTGCCGAACAGACGGAACGCGAGAGACACCGGATTGGCGAGTTCTCCGACGATGTTGAGCGGCAATAGGAATGGGAGCGGCTGAAAAAATCCGCCGATATAGCCTTTGAGACCTTTGGATTTGAGTCCGAAAAACTGCGTCAAAAGGAATGTGATGATGGAAAGACACAGAGTCAAGTTCAAATCCGATGTCGGCGGTCGAAGCCCTACCAGGCCGGCGATGTTCGCCAACGCGAGAAACAGGAACAATGCGCCGATATAGGGAGCAAACCCGACATTCTTTTCTCCCATATTGGTAATTGTCATGTTCGTGATCGTCTTGACAAACTGCTCCCCGATCAACTGGACTCCCTTGGGCACCTTTTTCATCTTATGGGTTGCAACAATACAAAAAATCGTGATCAGCGCCATGATGAACCATGTCACCGTCACGGTTTCCGATACCGGAATACCACCGATGTTGAATACGACGCGAGGGCCGAAACCTTCACTTCCCACGATGATCCTCCTTTCCTATAATACGTTTATAATACCCTTTGTCACCGAACAAATGCAACAGATAAATGACAATTTTTACACTGATGATACCGATCACCGCGCCGAGGGCATCGATCTCCGGCGAAAGCATCGTCAGCGCGAGCGCAACCGCGGTGATCGCAAACCGGAGCATATACTTTGCCCCGGTGTAGAGTTGCGCCTTTTGCGGGGGCATCGTCACCGCTTTCGTGAGGGTGTTCGCAAGTTCCCAGAAATTGAGGATTCCGACCGCGGCTCCAACCCAAAGTCCATAAATCATCGCCGCCTTGTTTCGGGCAAACACCAGCGCAACGAGACTGAGACCGATCATGGCGATGCAAGTCGCTTTGAGCACACGAAGCTTAGTCCTCTTGATCGCTTCCATCCGGATCTCCTTTCCATCCTTCCGGACGACCTCGTCGTACCGCTTTGTCCTCCGTTTTGCGCCTTGACTCCTGAATCGCAAATTGGAAAAAATTACGAAATGCCACCCCGACGCCGAAGAGTATGAAAAGCATCGTGGCGATCGGATTGTCGGGCGTGAGAACTTGCGCGAGCAGAATCGCGCCTCCGATCGGGACGATCATATTGACCCCGATCTGCGTTACCATCGCCAGCGCACGCATCGTGTTCTTATTGAAGAGACCCATCGACCGCTCCGCGTTCCAGATAAGACACGATCGCCGAGACAATTTGCCGACTCGCCGTCCCGTCACCGTAAGGATTGATCGCCGACGCCATTCGGTCATAATGTTCCCGATCGCAAAGCAAACGATCCACTTCCCGGTAGACCGCCTCCTCTTCGACTCCGGCAATCACGACAGTCCCCGCATCGACGGCCTCTTGACGCTCGGTCTCCGTGCGCATGACGACGACCGGTTTGCCGAGTGCCGGGGCTTCCTCCTGCAATCCCCCCGAATCCGTGACGACCATAAAGCAACGCGCCATCAAATTGGAGATTTCAAAGTAGCCGAGCGGCTCGATCAGATGAATTCGCTCATGATCGCCGAGCACTTCCACCGCAACATCACGAACCAATTTGTTGAGATGCATCGGATAGACGATCACGGCATCCGGATGGTCGTCCGCGATGCGTCGAATCGCCCGGAAGCATTGTCGCATCCTCTGACCGAGATTCTCACGCCGATGCGCGGTGAGCAGGATCACCTTCTTGGAGAAATCGAGTTCACTGAGAAGCGGTGTTTCAAAGCGATAGTCAGGATCGACGACCGAATTGATCGCGTCGATCGCGGTGTTTCCGGTGACATAGATGGTAGCTTCGTCAAAACCTTCTGCAAGCAAAAGCTGTTTGTTCTGTTCGGTCGGAGCAAAATGAAGCTTGGAAATGCGGTCGACGACGACGCGGTTAAACTCTTCCGGAAACGGGCTTTCGATATTGCCGCTCCGAAGTCCGGCTTCGACATGGCCGACCGGGATTCCACGATAAAACGAGACCGTCGCCGCGCAGAATGTGGCGGAAGGATCTCCATGCACCAACACCAGATTCGGTTTGACCAGCTCCAGTACCTCGTCGACCTTCGCAAAGGTTCGCGAGGAAATCTCCGCCAAGGTCTGCCCCTTCTTCATCAAGTTGAGGTCAAAATCGGGTTGCAATTGAAACGCGTCGAGTACCTGATCCAATTGCTCGCGGTGCTGACCGGTCACACAGACGACGGAGCTCAGCTTGTCGCATTGCGCGAGCTGCTTGAGCAGCGGCGCCATTTTGATCGCCTCCGGACGTGTGCCGAAGATGGAGAGCACCTTGGGACGATCCGGATCCAGATGATCGACGGTCTCCCGTTTCACAGATCCATGAACGGACTCGCGGTTCTTGAGGATCGAGTCCATGCCCTGCGCAATCGAGGACGGCAGCACCATAAGGATAAACGCGATGATAAAAAAGCTCACACCATAATCGATGTCCCCGCGAATGATCGCAACCGCTCCCAGACCGAACAAGACATTGATCAGATACATCGCGACAACCGTTTTGCGTTGCCCGAAGCCGATTTCCATGAAGCGGTGATGCAGATGTCCCCGGTCCGCCTCTCCGATCGAACGGCCATTCAAGACACGGCGGATGATCGCAAAGGCCGTATCAAAAATCGGGATCCCGATCGCCAGAATCGGCACCACGATGGTGAGCGAGGTCGCAATCTTGAGTCCCCCTTCCATCGAGATTACGGAGAGCACCATCCCGAGGAAATACGCTCCGGCGTCCCCCATAAACATCTTGGCCGGATTGAAATTCGCAGGCAAAAATCCGACGCAGCTTCCCGCCAGGATCGCTGCGATGATCGCGATCGCGTGATTGTCCGTGATCAGGGAAATCGTGAGAACGGTCAGACTGGCGATCGCAGAAATCCCGGCAGCCAGACCGTCCAATCCATCGATCAGATTGACGGTATTGGTCACTCCGACAATCCAAATGATGGTGATCGGAATCGAAAAAATGCCCAAACTGATTTGACCTTGGCCGGTAAAGAAATTGGTGAAGTGGGTGATCTGATGCCCGCATAGAATCAGAATCAACGCCGCCAAGATCTGGGCGGCAAATTTTGTCCGGGCGCGAAGTGGCCGGATATCATCCCTCAATCCCACCAAAAGCATGATCAAACATGAGACAAACAAACCGACAAATTTCATCGTTTCGATCTTGAAATCGGTCAGCAATTCCGTCAAAAAAAGAACGACGAAGAAGGCAATGAACATCGCCAATCCGCCGCCATAAGGCATCGGTTTACTATGAATTTTGCGCTCGTCTTTGGGGTAATCGATCGCGCCGATGCGCGCCGCAAATTTTGCAGAAAACGGCGTGAGCACAAAGCAAAGTGCTCCCGCCGCAACCATCAGAAGAATATAAACCCACATTATTTGGTACCGAACAGTCGATCGCCGGCATCTCCCAATCCCGGAACAATGTACGCGTGGTCATTGAGGCGCTCATCGATCGCTGCGATATAGATGTCGATGTCCGGATGCTTTGCCGTCACCGCGGCGATGCCTTCCGGGCAACCGATCAGACAGACCAAACGGATGCGACCTGCGCCTTTGTCCTTGAGAAACTGGATCGCGGCATTTGCGGATCCCCCCGTTGCGAGCATGGGATCGACGACGATCAGATCACGCTCCGAGATATCCGTCGGGAGTTTGCAGTAGTATTCGACCGGCTCCAAGGTCTCCGGATCCCGGTACAACCCGATGTGACCGACCTTGGCGGACGGAATCAGATTGAGGAAGCCGTCGACCATCCCCAGACCGGCACGGAGAATCGGAATGATGCCGAGCTTGCGCCCCGACAGAACATAAGCCTTTGTCTTTTGAATCGGTGTTTCCACTTCGACTTCCTCCAACTGGAGGTCACGCGTCACCTCGTAAGCGAGCAACATGGAAATCTCTTTTACCAGCTCTCGAAACTCTTTGGAACCCGTGTTTTTGTCGCGAATAAAGGTCAATTTATGTTGAATCAGCGGGTGATTCAGCTCGGTTACTTTGCTCATCGGTTCTCCTCGATTCTCCTAATTTTTTCGACTCGGTTTTGGTGTCTCCCGCCTTCGAACTCGGCGGCCAAGAAAGTATCCACAATTTTGAGCGCGAGACCGACCCCGATGACTCGTTCACCCAAAGCCAAGATGTTCGCATTGTTGTGGCGCCGTGCCATCTCAGCGCTGAAGGTATCGGAGACCGGTGCTGCGATGATCCCCGGCACCTTATTGGCCGCAATGGAGATTCCCAACCCGGTTCCACAGACGAGAATCCCTCGAGAGACCTCACCTCGAACCACGGATTGTGCGACATCAAACGCAATGTCCGGATAATCGACTGATTCAGCGGAATGCGTTCCGAAGTCGATCACTTCATGCCCCTGAGCGTTCAGATGCTCCACGATCGCTCCTTTGAGACGAAAACCGCCATGATCCGCTCCGATTGCTACTTTCATAGACAGCTCCTTTTTATTATAAATTGCAAGCATTCAAAAATCAATTGTACGGGTCGCCGCTTTGCGCAGACGATTCATCAAAGCGACGCCGAGCCCTTTCTCCTCGACCGTCGGCGCGTAGATCCGCTCGACGCCCAGTTGTTCGAATTCGCGAAGTTGATGAAACAAACTCGACGCGTAATCATCGAGATCCCGTATGTTCCGTATCACGGCTCGGCTCAGCGGTCGGTCGATCGAAACCGCCCGCGAGCACTCGGCGCTCTCAGAGCCTATGCCATGCTCAGAGTCGCCGCCCGAGCCTTCGGATTCGAGTCGGATGACCCCATAACTCTCCAAACCGACCGCGTCCTCGCCGATCGACATCAGGCTGTGATCGGCATCACCGGGGCGAGCGGTTCGATAGAGCACCAGATCGACATCCGGAGCATAGTGGCGATACTTCATTCCCGGAGCTTTCGGAACATTTTCCTCTCGGTCGGATGCGACGACCTCGCGGTCCAGAACCAGTTCGAGCTGCTCTTTGGTGACCGAACCGGGACGCAAAATCACCGGAGGGGATACGCTCAAATCGACAACGGTCGATTCCAAGCCGATCAGAGGCTGTCGATCGATAACCACTGCATCGACTCTCCCATCGAGATCATCGAGCACATGCTGTCCCGTCGTCGGGCTTGGACGGCCGGAGCGGTTGGCGGACGGCGCGGCGATCGGTACTCCGGTCAAATGCACCAGCTCACGCGCAACACGATGATTCGGCATACGCACCCCGACGGTATCGAGCCCCGCCGTCACATCGTCCGGCACCTCGGGTCGCTTGGGCAGGACGAGCGTCAACGCCCCGGGCCAGAAGGCCTCACTCAGCAGCGCCACATCAAAATTTTCCTCCCGCGTCAACACCTTGAGCATCTCAACGGAAGAGATATGCGAGATCAGCGGATTGTCTGCCGGTCTCCCCTTGGCTTCGTAGATGCGCCGAATCGCTTGCGGATCATCATACCGCGCCCCGAGGCCGTAGACCGTCTCGGTCGGAAACGCCACGATCCCTCCGCGCTTCAAGATCTCGACGGCCGGTTGCAAGCGATCGCGAAGCAACTCGTCCGAAACCTCATCCGATAAGTCGGATACGTCGATCACGACGGTAC
Organism: Bacillota bacterium; assembly: GCA_030529605.1. GTDB lineage: Bacteria > Bacillota > Clostridia > Peptostreptococcales > Acidaminobacteraceae > JAUMWO01. The sequence goes on from JAUMWO010000055.1 coordinate 8,841, forward strand.
GGAGGGCAGCTTTCATAGTCCGATTCGCTCGCTTTCGGGTTCACCCTGAAACAAACGCTTGAGCAAGACCGGCGTGACCAGTGTGGTGACAGTACCATGAGGACCGTAGCGGCCATGTGCTGACTGTTCAGCACACCCATTTGCAGTCCCAGATTTGCGATGATGAGCGCGACTTCCGCACGCGGGATCATCCCGACCCCGATCTGCAGCGAATGCTTGGTGCTAAATCCAGAAAGTTTGGCACCGAAGCCGCAGCCGATGATTTTGCCGAGAGAACCGAGAACAAATAGGATGGATCCGACTCCCAGCGCGGTTGTCGCAGCCGAGATATCGATTCCCATTCCGATCGAAACAAAGAAGATCGGCGTAAAGATCACGCCGGATACACGACTCATTTCGTGACTGATGCGATGACGAAAGGAGGTCATCGACATGATGACGCCGGCAAAATAAGCGCCCGTGATCCCTGCTACTCCGAAATGCTCGGAAAGATATGCCAGGCCGAGACAGAGCACAAAGGCGAAGACGATCAATTTGGATTCGATGTCGTATTTGGACTCGAGCCAAGCGATCAGGCGGACGACCAAGAAACCGACCAGCACGACCAGGCCGGCGAGAAGCGCGATCCCCAGCAGAACCGCGCCGAAGGAGTTCCCGGCTCCCGGCTTGACGACACCGACCAGAAGCGTCAATAGGATGATACCGACGACGTCGTCGATGATCGCCGCACCGAGGATCATGATCCCTTGACGGCTTCGGAGCTTGTTCATTTCCCGGAGGGTCTGCACCGAGATGCTGACCGACGTCGCGGTCGTGATAATCGCCAAGAAGACGGGCGCCGTCCAATCTCCGCCATGAG
>JAUMWO010000056.1 GCA_030529605.1 Bacillota bacterium
GCTTTTTGAGTACTGGAAACAAGCGGGCCTCGTCGATATCACGGACGATCCCGACTGCTCGGACGAATTTCACATCACCTATCATTCCATGCGCGCACTCGTGCGCAGTAGCGCCCGCTCTGCGGAACCCGAGAGAAACACCGACACGCGGCTGGCTCATCTCGTTGTCTCGCTCAAGGGCAGCAATGTCAACAGCCGGGAGTTCAGTTTCCTACAGGATTTTGTCGCGACCGCGGAGAACGGATTTGCGATCGCCGAACAGATCCTCACTCTGTATTACAAAGACCGCGGCGGCAAATCCTTCCTGGAAGTCGAGCGCATCCTCAACGACATCAAGAAGCAGGAAGTTACAACGCTCGAAGACGCACTGCTGCTCGCGCATCGCATCCTCAACAAAAAGGATATCTACAAGCGCATCAAGCTTCTGATCAGCGATCGCGCGACGACCACTCCCGCGGAGCAGAGCAAAATCGACCAATGGATCGACGATTTCGGCTTCGACGAACAGAAGATCCTATCCCTCGTCACCGAGTTCTCGACCTGCACGGTCAATCCCAACATCGCCTTCATTCATACCCTGATGAAGGAGCATTACGAGTCGGTCAGCGATCCGCGCCAAGCATTCCGTCGCGAAGTCAAACAGCTTCTGACCGGCGGCAACAACCGCATCAATCAGGGCGAAGCCGGGATGATCGACCGCTGGTTGGACGAACTCGGCCTCACCGAATCCGAGATCCGGACCGCGATCGAGACCTACGCGCCGGAGCGTCAGGTGCCGAGCATCGACTACATCGACAAGCGAATCCGCGGTACCATCGACCCGACGGATAAGACCGTCAAGTCGAAGCGCAGGAAATCGTTGAAGAAGATCGACAGTTTCTCCGACGACGAGCTCGAAGAGCGCCTGCTCTCGCGCAGCCGAAACAAAATTTAACGCAGCGGAAAGGAGCGACGATGTCACAGGAAACGATCCTCCGCCAGATGCAGGAGCGGAGAAAACAAGCGGAACAAGATGCTTCGCGCGCTCGACGCGAAGTGATGAAACAGATCCCGGCATTTCAAAAGATCGAATCGCAGATCGCCGACCGCGTCAGCCGGTATGCGATCGAGCAAATTCAGTCCTCAAAATCCGAAAAGCAGAAAAAAAATGCCGAGCTCAAGTTCGAACGCGATCTCCGGACCCTCAAGGAGAAGCGGGCGCGCATCCTCGCCGATCATGGGCTAAGCGATGGCAGTTTTCTTCCGCGGTACGAATGCAGCAAATGCAAGGATACCGGCTATGTGGGACAGGAAATCTGCTTCTGCCTCAAACAAAAGCGGATCGAGAGTCTGCGCAAATCATATCATCTCTCCCATATGTTGGCGAAAGAGAATTTCGAGACCTTCAACCCGCATCATTTCTCCACCGAACGCACGATCAAAACCCCGGAAGGGAAGTGGATCTCCCAATCCGAGTCGATGCTTGAGCGCAAGAAGACGGCGGAGCGGTTCTGCGAACTCTTCCCCCATGGCAAATCGATGATATTGTTCGGAGGGACGGGACTCGGCAAGACCTTCCTCTGCAACTGCATCGCCAAGGCCATCATCGAAAAGGGGCATACCGTAGTCTACCACAGCGCGGTGCAGCTCAACCGCCTCTTCAAGGAAAACAGCTCCTTCGACCGGAGCAAGGAAGTGGAGGCCGCCCATCGCAGTCTGTTCGAGGCGGACCTCCTGATCATCGACGATCTGGGCGCAGAGCGCGCCACCGAATTTACGGTCAGCGAACTCTACGACATCATCGACACACGTCTCATCACCGAGAAATCGACCATACTCTCCGCCAATCTCTCGGTTTCGGACATTCGGGAAATCTACGGGGATCGCATCTATTCTCGGTTTCAAAAATATATTTGGCTCAAATTCTACGGAAAAGATACAAGGGAGCAATAGCTTGCGCTACGCTCCCTTTTTTTATTCGAAATATTGGCGTCGAACGATGGACTGCTCGCGCTTGGCTCCAACGGAGATGATGCCGACCGGGATGCCGGCGAGTTGCTCGATGCGTTCGATGTAGAGCTTGGTGTTCTCCGGCAGGTCTTCGTATCGCTTGATGTCGTTGATGTTTTCATGCCAGCTCGGCAGGGTCTCGTAAATCGGCTTGCAACGCGAAAGCACTTCCATATCCGCCGGGAAATGGGTGATGCGCTTTCCATCCAGCTCGTATCCGGTGCAGATCTTAATCTCGTCGAATCCGCTGAGCACGTCGAGCAGGCAGATGACCAGCGACGTCATGCCGTTGACGCGAATCGAGTAGCGCACGACGACCATATCGAGCCAACCCGTGCGACGCGGGCGTCCGGTCGTCGTACCGAACTCGTTTCCGCGGACACGGATCTGCTCCCCGATCGCATCGTGAAGCTCCGTGACAAACGGACCGGTCCCGACTCTCGTCGTGTACGCCTTGGTGATGCCGACGACCTCGGAGATCTCGTTCGGTCCGATCCCGGAACCGATCGTAAACCCGCCCGAAGTCGGATGTGAGCTTGTCACGAACGGATAGGTGCCATAGTCCAGGTCGAGCAGAGTCCCTTGCGCTCCCTCAAGCAAAACTTTCTTGCCGGATCGCACCGCATCGTACACCATCAGCGACGTGTCGGTCACGAACGGTTTGATCTGACGGGCATACTCCATATATTTGGTGAGCATCTCCTCGACATCGAGCGGTTCGCCGCCGTAGATCTTGGTGATGATATCGTTCTTATGCTTTGCCTGCGCACGGAACAAATCCGGGAACACGCGCTCATTGATGAACTCACAAACGCGGATGCCGCTGCGCTCAACCTTGTCCATATAGGCCGGCCCGATCCCTTTCTTGGTCGTGCCGATCTTGGCGTCACCGCGCGCTTCCTCGGCGAGGCGGTCGATCTCTCGGTGATACGGGAAGACGACATGCGCACGATCCGAGACATAGAGGCGATCGACGGATACGCCGCGTTCCTTCAGTCCCTTTACTTCGGAGAGAAATCCTTCCGCGTCAAACACGACCCCATTTCCGATGATATTGTCCGTATTGTGCAGGATTCCGGATGGAACCAGATGCAGCGAGTACTTCTCTCCTCCCGCTACGACGGTATGTCCCGCATTGTTTCCTCCCTGACCGCGCACAACCATTTCCGCGCGATTGGAAAGATAATCGATAATTTTTCCTTTTCCTTCATCGCCCCATTGGGAACCGACAATGACGACCACCGACATAGGGTACCTCCTTAAAAATCCAACTCATCTTAACACTACCCCCTTGAAAAGTCAACGAAAGCACGAACATTAAAACAAACTTCAAGGTCAATATTCGTGTATTGGCAAAGGGATTGAACCGCAGTCGCAAGCCTGCTATCTTGGAAGCAGGAGGAATTATGCCGGATTATTGGACCCATACCCTAACGATAAAGGACATCGCGGAAGAGCTCGCGCTCGACAGCGACTATCTCTACCTCGGTACCCACGGACCGGATCCGTTTTTCTATGTCAACAAATTACGCCTCTTTGGACGAAAGAATCTCTCCAAGGTCGGCAATCGGATTCACGATACCCGCATCCGCGATCTCTTTCGCATCCTCTTCGAGCAATCGAAGCAGGCGGAAGAACCGACTGTCGAGTATTTCGCAGGTTTTGTCGCGCATTATGTCATCGACGCCGCTTGCCATCCCTATGTTTACGAACGCACCAAGACCGGCGCCGAGCACAAGTACCTCGAGCTGCATCTGGATCGCTACCTGATCGAGCATTATTTCCGCATCGATCATTCGCCTGAAAGCCTGCGGCGTTTGATTCGCAATGTTTCCAATGCCGATTTCAAGCGCTACATCGCACCTTTCTACATCCACATCTGCAAGGAACTCTACGACATCGAGCTCAAAGTCGAGGAGTTCGAGAGCGCCGGAAAAGACATCGGAGGCGGTGTCGCGCTCTCCCTTTCGCCAATGGCAAAAAAAATCCCGTTTAAGCCTTGGATATCAAAGCTCATCGGGATTGATGTCAACTTGATGATTCAGCCGGATCAACCGGATCCGTCGATCGATTATGAATTGTTTGTCGCGTTGCTCGATCCTGCCCGCCGCACTGCACTGCAGGCAGTCAAGGACTATCTCGCCATCGCCAGAACCGCGACGGAGGCCGAGATCGAAGCGTTCCTCGAGCGCTATGTGCGCTGGGACTTCAACGGCGTGCCGCTCACCGAGGTCGCGCATCGCATCGATTGATCGACCGGTTGAACGTTCCGATTGAGCGTTCCGGCAGCTCTCGCCGACGATTCTTGCCTTATTCGTCCTTGTCGTTGAGGGCGATGTATTTCGGCGTGCGCGAGATCACCGAACGAGAGTAAGTTGTCTCATAGGTTTGATGCGCCGCATAATACTGCTCCAGCCCGAACGGTCCGCGGTTGTACTCCGAGAGAATCTTGTCGAGTTGGTTGCCGTGCACGCCGATCAGCTCGTCCAGATACTTGATTCCGAGCGCAATGTTGTACTCCGGCTCAAAGATGCGATCCGGATTGTAGGTGAGACCGAGCTCCTCGCCATAGCGCTCCGCCAGAAACTGCTCCGTGCCCGGGATGATCTGCATGTAACCGCGGTCTTGGGAAGTGCCGACGAGATTGCGGTTAAAATTGCTCTCGATTTCGATGACGGCGAGGACGAGGGAATAGTCGATCTCGTAGAGGTCGGCATAGCGAACGAGGGAAAGCGCTCCTTCGAAGTCGAGCGGCGTCTCCCGAGCGATTTCCGCCGCCTTGTGCAATTGCTCCTCGCTCATGTTTTCGAGATCGTAGATGGAGCGCATCCACTCGACCACCGGCTCGAGATGGGACAATCGCTCCTGAGATCGGTCGAGCTCGCGGCTGAGTTCGCGGTGCTGCTGCGACATATTCGCCAATTCCTCTTGTGTTTTGCTATGAGCGCGCTGCTCTTCATAAAGCGTCGCTGTTTGAATGGCGAGCATGATGCCGAGCGCGAGAATCCCGATCAGCAGCAGTGCATTCATAAGCGATTTCATGGTTTTCATTTGTAACATCCTTTCGTGATAACGGCACTTTTTGACCGATTGCACGATTATAAACAGGGCGTTTTGCTTTGTCAATGAAATTTTGGAAACAAAAAGCCGATCCGTCATACAATCGGCGAATCGGCTATCGTTGAAAACAAGTTATTTCTTAGGTTTGGTATCCTTTTGGTAGGCGAGGAGTTTTGACTGATTGTTCATAATTCGTTCGTCCTTCGTCTGAAGCAAATTGACCAGCGCACCGATCTTGTCGGACACTTGGGTCCCGCGCACACGTTGGTACAATCCTTCAATTTTTGTGATGTCTCCTCCCGCGAATCCGAGCAATATCGAAGCTTCCGACCTCGTCAAATTCTCGTCGATCAGAGACATCACCGCATCGACATCCTGTTCGACGTCGGAGTTGCGTTTGACCGTCTTCTTTTTCGCGGGCTTGGGTGCAGGCACTTCCAAATCCGGATCCCCTGCGTTCAAATCCGCCGCATCCAACGATCCAATCGAGGCTTCCGAAGCGGAGAGATCTCCCTGCTGCGCTCTCTGCGCGTCGACGCTCGCGAGCGAGGCCTTGATGATCTGCGATGGAGCCGGCTTGGGCGACTTCTGCAGATAGCGGCGCAGACGGCGCAAGTCTTCGTCGTCGTGCGCTTCCGCAAAGAATCCCTTGCGCTGCAGACTTTCGAACGCATTCGCCGCCGTCACCCGCGTCGCTCCCATGTATTGCGCCAGACTCTCAAAATCCGTGCTGCCCGGCGAACACATCAAGGCGACGAGACACATCTTCTCGTGAATGTCGAGATCCGGATTCTCCAGTACCTGTTTTCGAATTTCTTCCAGTACGCTCATATCACTCGCTTACAATCATTCGCTCATTGTTGAAAATATTCTTGATGATGAAGATCATCACGCCGACCACCAGCAGAGGAATCACCGAGGCGATCCCGATGCGAAGCGGATCCGCCTTGAACGCGAAGATGTCGGACAATGCGACCACTTGGCCGTAAATCGGAATGAAGTATTCCCACAGATGCTCTCCGACCGAAGGCGAATACATCGGGATAAATCCGACGATCATCACCGCAAAGTAGAGCGGCATCACATAGGCCGAAGCCTCTTTGATCGTCTTGCCGAGAGCCGATCCGACCATCAGAAGCGACACATTCATCAGCACGGACGCGACCAGCAAGACGCTGAGGTACAGATAGTCCATCCATCCGTAGCTCAGGTTCAGCGACATCGAATCCAGCACCTGTTGCGGCGCCATCAGCATGACCACACCGCCCGTCAGGACGATCCCCAGAACCTGAGAAAGGGCGCCGACTCCGCAGAGCACGGAGAGACCGGTCAATTTGCCGAGCGCGAGACCCTCGCGCGACACCGGCGTCAGAAGCTGCGTCGTGAGTGTTCCGCGTTCCTTCTCCCCGGCGATGGACTCCATGATCAGTCCCATCGCGGAGGCGAACATAAACACATAGATGAAATACGGAAGGAATTTGGAGAGCATTTTCCCGCTCAGCTTCTTTTCTTCCGTGATGTTGTATTTGAGCGAGTCGTCCACAATTTCAAAGACCGTCAGGAACTCTTCTCCGCCGATGCGTTCGATGATGACGTTGCGCTCAAATGTCTTGAGATAGTCGCGGACAAAGTCCTCTTTCGCGGAGCTTGCAAATTCATTGCTTTGATCGTATACGACGACAACCTTCGGTGCTTCACCCTTTTTGTAATCGGAAATGCTCTGCTCGAAGCCTTCCGGGAAGCTGACGATGACGTCGAGCTTTTCGGAGGCATAGCGCGGAGCGAGGGCTTCCATCGACTCCCCCTGCGTGCGGATCAGCTCAAACTTGGAATCATCGGTCACGAAGGAAGGGGCGTTGTTGACCAGGATCGTCGGTACATTTTGTTCGATCTTCATCACTCCATTGATTGCGAGAAACATGATGACTGAAAAAATCACCACCATGATCAGCGGCGAGAGCAGGAAGGTACTGAAAATCAACTTAAAATCCGAGAAGACTCGATGCAGTTCTTTCTTCAACACGGAAATCATGCGCGCTCTCCTTTCTCACCCGTTCCATACAGATGGAAAAAGGCGTCTTCCAAATCCTTTTGACCGGTCTGCTCCAAAATCTCAGGCAGGGTCCCCTCGATCGCGAGCGCGCCGTCGATGATGATGGCGATGCGATCACAGAGCCGCTCGACCAGGCTCATGATATGGGTCGAAATGATGACGGTCTTGCCGCGCTTCTTTTGATCGACCAAAAAATCAGTCACCTTGCGTGCGGTCAAAATATCGAGTCCATTGGTCGGCTCGTCAAAGATGATGACGTCCGGGTCGTGGATCATACTGACAGCGATCGAGGTCTTTTGGAGCATCCCGGTCGAAAGCTCTCCGACTTTTTTATAACGAAATTCGCCGATTCCGAACAAATCGACCAGCTCGTCCTTGCGGGATGCGATCTCCTGTTCGCTCATCCCGTGCAATCTGCCGTAGTAGGTGAGCGTGTAATCCGGTGTGAAATACTTGTCGAGCTTGAGTTCGCTCGTCAGGAAGGCGATGTTCTTGCGCGCATAGACCGGATCCTTGATCACATCGACCCCATTGATCCGGATCTCACCGTCGTTCGGCTTGTACAGCGTCGAGACGCAACGCAGCGTCGTCGTCTTTCCTGCGCCGTTGGCACCGAGCAATCCGAAGATTTCGCCGTTCTTCGCCTCGAATGAGAGACGATCGACGGCGACGACCTCTTGTTCGATCACCTCGTTGATTTTCTTCTTTTTGTTCTCCGCCTTCTTTTTGGCGATGTCCTTGCGCGATCGCTTGAAGGTCTTGCGGAGCTGCTTGACGGAAACCACTAAAATACCTCCTCAATGTCGATGCGACGCTCGACGGTCAAATCGACGAAACGCTGATCCACTTTTACAATCGGACGCGTCGGATAATTTTCTTCGATGTACACGATCTTGCCAAATTCTCCTGTAGTCAACCGGCATGTCTTGCCGATGAGGAAGTGAGAGATCCCGCGGATAAAGACATAGACGACTTCCGGATCAAAGAGCTTGCCCGCGTTCCAATCCAGATAGTCGAGTGCGAGGAGCGGAGACACTTTCTTTTTATAGGGTCGATCGTTGGTGAGGGCGTCAAAGACGTCGCAAACCATGATGATTTTGGCACAGTAATGAATCTGATTCTCGCGCAGACGAAGCGGATAGCCGCTTCCGTCCATCCTTTCCTGATGGTGGAGCGCAGCATATTTCATACTCTGCGTCACGCCCTTGGTCTTGAGCAAAATGCTGTAACCGAGCTGCGGATGCTTGCGGATGATTTCGAGTTCTTCCGGAGACAGCTCGGAGCTCTTTTTGAGCACTTCTTCCGGAATGCTCAGCTTGCCGATATCGTACAGCATGCCGGCCTCGCTGATTTCGAGAAGCTCATTTTGCGAAAAGCCGAACCATTTCCCGATCATCGTCGAGAGGATGGAAACGCGCATCGAGTGATCGAAGGTGTAATCGTCCGAACGCTTGAGCTGATTGAGGCGCATCAGGACGTCGTTGTTGCGCACCATATCCGGGAGACATTGCACCAAATTGTTTTTGACGCGCTCCAAATCGAGGGAGCCGGTCTCTTTGATCAGATGAAACACATCGCGTGTATCCTGGATGACTTCGGCATGGCGCACGTCGATCGGGATGTCGCCCTCTCCGGTCAGGATGTTGACTTCCATATTTTTGTTGACGACATTGCGGGCAGGGGCAGGGAAAATCTGGCTTTCGATCTTCTCGATCTCCTTGTAGAGATCGTCCAGCTTTTCCTTCGCTGTCAGCTTCATCGGCTTTTGATCTTCGACGATGATGTCCTGGATTCCGAGGTTGCGGATCAAACCGATCTGCCTGAGAGTCAGTGTCGTTCCCGCTCTCAGGAGTTCGGCTCCCGTATCGCCGTCAATGATGGCTTCTGCAAGAACCATGCCTTCCACAAGCTCATCATAGTTCAGCTTTCGCATCGTTCCTCCTTATTTCACGAGAAATCGCAATAAAGTCCTGTAAACGAAGGGTTTCACCGCGCACTTGCGGCGATAATCCTACATTCATAATACCATTGGTGACCGTCTGCTTGTCAAGATGAAGACCCGTCGAGAGCGCGTTTTGCAAAGTTTTTCGCCTCTGACCGAACGCCGCTCGAATCACCGAAAAGAGAAGTTTTTCTTCTTCGAATCGCTCCGCGCGGCGTCGCTTCAAATGCAGCACCGTCGAATCGACATTCGGGCTCGGCATAAAGCTGCCCCGTGACACGCGACATACTTGGCTGACTTCGGCATAATACTGCACGGATAGGGTCAGCACCCCATAGTCCTTGGTGCCCGGCTGTGCCATGATCCGGTCTGCGACTTCTTTTTGCATCATCACGACGATCTCGTCCACCCGATCGATCTCTTCGAGCAGGAGCATCAGAATCGGAGTCGTGATGTAA
>JAUMWO010000057.1 GCA_030529605.1 Bacillota bacterium
ATACATACTGCCCTTTTTTCTCTAAAAAAGTCTCACATCATTGACAAAGGTACACGTTTTTTATTTTCTTTCTACGGATCGGCAGACCGGTCGAGAGCAGCAAGGCGATGAGCGAGCAGAGGGAGAGTGTGCTTCCCAGCACGAAGCCGTCCGGCATATAACTGAGTTCCACGACATTGACCCCGGTCTTGATCGGTACGAGTGTCATCGCGTTCTTGAGCGGTGTGATTTCGACCGGCATTCCGTTGACCTTCGCCGTCCATCCTTTTTCATATGGGAGGGAAAAATACACGTAGCCCGGACGCGAACTGTGTATCTGCCCGGCGATGTAGGTGTCGCGCATCGTATCGATGCGAAGCGTGTGCGCATCGAGTCGCTTCCAAGCGCGCTCGAATGCGGAGAGGTCGGAGCGAACCAATTCGGCGCGGAACATGCCGCCGGTTCCCGGATCGGTATCGAAGCGCACGGTCATTTTGCCGCCACGCTTCACCGTTCCGCTCGGAATCAAGATCCCTCTGCGGATCTCGTAGTTTTCGCTGCGCGTCGGGATCAGGGAAGTTTCCGGGACTTCGCTGTCCTCGTCGGTATGGACGGCCGTCGCTTCGGACGGATCGGCCATCGTGCCGGACGAGTCACCGCTTGCGCCGGATTTGACCAAGCTGTCGCGCTCACCGTTCCCGGTGCCGTCGTCGATGGTGACCGTCGCATTTTTTGTGCGCCCGGAGTCGAGGTACAAGGTGTAGTCGCCGTCTTCCGGAAAGACATAGGTCAGCGTCGCCTTGCCGGCGGTGCTGCTGTTGGGCTGGCTGTAGTAAAACTTGTCGTCTGCTTGACTGGTAACGCGAAGATTGTCGTAACTGCTCTCATACAGCGGAACCTTATGATAGATCTCGAACCGTTCTCCGATCGCTTTTTCCAAGAAATGCTCCTGCATCGCGAGCGGAGAGGATTTGCTCTCATGTTCGTATTCGAGGATATGATCCGAAACAAGGAACGCAAGCGGCAGATAGGTGTCGTTCCTCAGGATGCGCACATGCCCGGAGCGGAAGACTTCCGTCTTCCCCCCAAAGTCCGCATTGCCCAGTTCGTTGCGCCCGATGAAATACTTGATGCCGAGCATGGAATCGAGGATCGGTGCAGCCATGGTGACCGAGTAGCGATTGGAAGGGACATTGCCCGCTACACCCAGATCCTGCAAAAACCGCGTGACATTGGCATTCGCCGTCGAGGTGAAACAGCCGGCCCCTCGATATCCGTAAAGTGCGGCGTCGTTGACCGAATAAATGCGCGCCATCTCGATGCGATAATCGCCCGGGTCTTCGGTCCGGATCTGACGCAGTCCGGCTTGGATGTCTTGGTTGTAGAGCTTGTAACTACTGCGCTTGGAATGTCCGGTCACCGCGACGCCGGTGATGGCGGACGCCGTAGATTCGAGTGCCACGAGAAGGAGCAGAGCAAATGCGAAGGTTTTGGCCGTCATCGCACCGCGTCGATATTGCCAGATGACCGAACTGTACAAAATGGCAGCGAACATCGTCGTGTAGACGACGATCTGCGAGATCGCGCCCTTTTCGCCGAAGATCAGATAGATCAGGGCGGCGCCGAGGAAACTCAGTATCGCCGTCGGCTTGACTTCTTCCATTTGCAAATACCCGCGGTATGCGAGAGAGACGACGAAGAAGCCGAACACGAAGGAGAAACGGTGCGGGATCTCGTTCGGATAGTGGAATCCATGCCAGATGAAGTTGAGGACATTGCTGTTGAAACCGAGCACGAGGAAAAGGAGCAACAGGAAGGAACCGATCTTCTCCGAAAGCGGAATCTTAGGAGCTCGGAAATAGAAATAGAGCATGATGATCGAGAGAAATCCGGTGTAGACATTGGGAAGTCCGCGCACGACCGCCGGCGCATTGCCGACCAACATGTTGTTGAGCACATCCAGAATGGAGCGGTCGATGGTGAATTTCTGTGGAAAGGTGAAGGACGCGGAGCTCGCAAGCATCATCCCTCGGTAGGTCGGGAGCAGCACGAAGGCGGAGAGTCCCACGCCGATCAACGAGTAAAAGACCATCTTGGATGCTTGCAAAACAAAGGCCTTGAAGGACGGGGCGCGGTGCACCGTGAGTCCGAGATAGACGTAGTAGAAGGCCACAAAGAGGCAGGTCATATACCCGATGTAATAGTTGGAGACAATCGAAAGCGCGAGAGCAAAGACGAAGGTCAACGGGCGCTCGCCCCGCAAAATACGGTGCATTCCCGTCGCCACCAGCGGCAGCAAGGCAACGGTGTCGAGCCACATGATGTTCCAATAATAGCCCATCAGATATGCGGAGAAGCCGTAAGCGAGCGAAAAGGTGACGACGCTGAGATCGTTTTTCCTGTACTGATCGCGCAGAAAAAGCGCAAAGAAGGCAGAAGCGAACGCGACTTTGAGGGCGGTCGCAATCATCATAAATTCGCGCAGAAATTCCGACGGAAAGAAAAAGGACAACAGGTTAATCGGGCTGTTGAGATAATAGCTCATCAGGAGCCAAAAATTGGTGCCCAGTCCGATGTCATGCGAGTAAAAGAGCGACCCGAAATGCTGGAGTTTGTGCTGGTAGATCTGAAGGAACGGATAGTATTGGTGCCAGGAATCGATCACCATGATCTGCCGATCGCCCAGAGGAAACATCAGGGAACAGGCGAAGCCGAACAACATGATGACAAAGGCGATACCGAAGGTGACGGCGATGATCTCGTTGCGAGCAAAGAACGCGCCGATGCGCTTGGGGAGTTTCCAATCCCGCTTGCTTCGGGATTTCGGCGCGGTCGGTTTCGTTTCGCTCGCAGCCGGATCGCTCGCAGCCGGGGCGCTTTTTGCGGTCAGGTCCGCGTCGCTCTTGTTCGTGTCGCTCGGACTCGTGTTCGGATCGCTGATGGCCGGAGCCTCCGGTGTCGGCGCCGAGTTTGCCGTACTCAGTCCAAAGTCCGCGGCCGGTGTGGCTTCCGATGCGACCGGCGCGGTTTCCAGTTCGGGAATCATAGGACCTCCTCGACGATGTAAGGCGGTCGTCCCTTGACTTCGTCGTAGATTTTGGCGATGTAGATGCCGATCAGACCGAGGCTGATCATGATGAGTGCTCCGGTAATCAGCTGCAGCAAAATGACGGTGGAAAATCCGCTGATCGCATTGCCGGAGAAGAAGTTGACCAGGGTGTGAATCCCAAGGACGAAGGCGAAGAGCGCAAACAGCACACCGAATACCATGGTGAGCAGCAGAGGTTTCGAGGTGTAGGAAACGATGGCGCCGATCGCAAAGGAAAAGAGGCGCGGGAAGTTGAATTTGGTCCTGCCGATCTTGCGGCCGGCGACCTCGAAGGGATAGGAAACGGCATCGAAGCCGACCCAATCGACGACGCCGCGGTAGAAGATGTTGCGCTCAGTCAATGAGCGAAGTTGATCGACGACTTCGCGGCGCATGACTTTGAAATCGGAGTTGTTGTCCAGCTCGATGCCGGCGGTCGCGCGGAGCAGACGATAAAAGGATTTGACGAGGAATTTGTAGAGCAGCGACTCACGACCGCGTGAGCTTTTGACTCCGTTGACGATCGACGCCCCGGAGCTCTCGAGCAAAGCGATCATCGGTGCGATATGCTCCGGCGGGTGCTGCAGGTCGGAATCGAGGGTGACGTAGATGTCCGCATCGATGTGGTCAAGGCCCGCTCGGAGGGCGAGCTCCTTGCCGAAATTGCGCGAAAATTTGATCGCGCGGACGGCGGGAAACTCGGTGCAGAGCGCTTGGATCTCCTGCCATGTGCGGTCGCGGGATCCGTCGTCGACGAGCATGTATTCGGCTTCGATCCCGCTCTCGAGCAAGATGCGGTGAAGCTCTCGGAAGTTCTCAGCGATCGCGTCCGCCTCGTTGAACACCGGCATGACGACAGCAATCTTGGGCATAACGACTCCTATCGAAAGACTCCTATTTTTTGTATATGACATAGCGGAACAACAGGAAGTTCCAGCAGGTGATCATCCCCATCTTCAGGATGGGGGCGATCGTCGCCGGGATACCGATCCCGACGAGGAAGCGGAGCAGAAAATAGCTCCCGACGACCAGGTTGAACAGGAAGAGCGCGAGGTGCATCGCGAACTGCCTGCGGATCGCACCGTCCGACTCAAAGGTCCAATTGCGCGTCACGACGAAGGTGACGACGAAGACGGTGAAGTACACGATGACCGAAGCGAGCGCGTAGTCCATGCCGAAGCCGCGGTACAAGAGCAGGTAAAGCAGGTATTCGATCCCGAACGCAGAGAATCCCGTGATCAGATAACGCCGAAATTCTTTGCTGCACAGGAGTGTTTTGATCTGGTGCAAGACGCCTCCTAGAGGAGAAATGCGCTGACCCCGTAACTCAGCGCCATCACGATGACGCCGGCGATGAGGTTGCCGAGAGCGATTGCAGGAAAGGCTCTGCGAAAGCGGATGTCGAGAAGGACTGCGGCGAGAGCACCGCTCCAGACCCCGGTCCCGGGAAATGGAATCGCGACGAACAAGACGAGTCCGGCGAAGCCGTATTTCTTGACGCCTTTGGAATGCGCGATCGATCGGATGCTCAGGCGATTGACGATCTTGGCGCCCGTGCGTGTGTGAGCGAGCATCTTGAACACGGGTCGGATCAAGAGCAGCAGGATCGGCACGGGGAGCATGCTTCCGGCGTAGGCTGCCAAAAATGCGTAGAGGGGCGACAGACCCTGTGCCACACCGAGCGGAATCGCTCCGCGCAGCTCGATTACCGGAAGTGCAGCAACCAGGAAAGTCATCAACTCGATCGAAAGGAAGCGAAAGATATCGGTCAGAGGAACCTCCTGAAATTTGCTGCTCACAGTATATCACAAAGCCCGGAACGGCACAAAAGGACGAAAACGGGACAGGATTGTGCCATCATTTTGTGTCATAATAAGATGGGGGAATCGTATGCGAATCAATCAATACTTATCGGCGGCGGGTTTTTGTTCGCGCCGCGAGGCGGACAAGCTGATCCAAGAGGGGCGCGTCAAGATCAACGGGCGCATCGCGCGGCTCGGCGACGAGGTCGAACCGACCTTCTCCGTCCTCGTCGACGGCAAGAAGGTTGCGCGCACCAACAAAAAGCATTATCTCGCCTTTCACAAACCGCCGGGGGTGGTCTGTACGACCGACGAGTCCGTCCGCGGGAACATCGTGCAATACATCGGGTTTCCGTCTCGAATCTTTCCGATCGGCCGTCTCGACAAGGATTCGGAAGGATTGATTCTCATGACTTCCGACGGGGATGTCGTCAACCGGGTGTTGCGGGCGGAGCATGGGCATCAAAAGGAGTATGAGGTGACGCTCAAGCGAGCGATCCGGGACGATCAGATCGCGCGGCTGGTCGAGGGGGTCGAGATCTTCAACCCCGTGAAAGGGGAGCGCGTCATCGCCAAGGCGCACAGCTGCGAACGCATCGGTCCCAAGGAACTTCGCATCGTGCTGACGCAGGGGCTCAACCGTCAGATTCGCCGGATGTGCGAGGCGGTCGGTCATGACGTGAAGGTACTCCGGCGTGTTCGGATCATGCACATCAAATTGGGAAAGCTTCCGCTCGGTCATTACCGCGAGCTGTCGAAAGAGGAAGTGAAAGGACTGTTTCGATGAAAGGGATTCGGTTTGGCGACCTGTCGCCGCAAAGGAAAAAGAGGCTTTCGGATCTGAGCCTGATCTTCGTGGCATTGCTTTGGGGCGGCGGTTTCGTCGCAGTCAAAGACGCGCTGGACACGGTCAGTCCGATGTGGTTGATGGCGCTGCGGATGATGATCGCCGCGCTTTGCTTCTATCTGTTTTTGCATCGCTCCATCGGTCGCATCTCGAAATCCGAGTGGCTCAAGGGTGGGGGCGTCGGGCTGATGCTGTTTCTCGCCTTCGCCGCACAAACCGTCGGATTGCAGTTTACCACCGCGTCCAAGCAGGGATTTCTCACGGCGACCTATGTGCTCTTCGTCCCGCTCCTGTGCTGGGCGATCGATCGTAAGGCACCGCCACGAAAAGTATTTGTGAGCGGGCTGCTGATGATGGGCGGGCTCGCCCTCGTCAGCCTCGGCAAGGACGCGGCGTTTACGCAGGGAGATGCGCTGACTCTGCTCTGTGCCGTGCTCTTTGCCATGCATATCATCGCGATCGAGCGGGCGTCGCGTTCGATGACGAGCATCCGAATCGCCTTCATCCAATTCGTGGTCGCGGCCGGGCTGTTTTTGGTCGCAGCTTTGATCGCAGAACCCTTTCCGAGTACACTGACAACGCGTTCGTGGGGCGCGCTGTTTTATCTGGGCATCCTGTCGACCTTTGTCTGCTTTACGCTGCAGACCATCGCACAAAAATATACTTCAAGTTCCAATGTAAGCATCTTTTTGAGTCTGGAGGCGGTGTTCGCGGCGATACTCGGGGTATGGATACTCGGCGAACAACTGACTTTGCGGATGATTTTCGGATTCGTGCTGATCTTTGCAGCGGTTCTGTTGACGGAGCTTGACCTCAAAACGCTACGGGATCGTAATCGGAATGTAATAAAGCGAAGCGGTCGGTGAGCCGATAATATAGAAAGGCCGTATGTCGGGCTCTCCGTGGATGGGGCGGCTCGGGCGCAACCCGCGTCTTCGTGTCGTGCGGCATTTCGAACAGGTGGTACTATGAAATTCTGGAACAAATTGGTCAGTCTCCTTCTTGTGATTCTGCTGTGCGGGCAGGTCGCGTTTGCCGTACCCGTGGGCCCTCCGGGACCGGGCGGTGCGCCGGATGTCACGCATTTGAAATACGCGCTCAACCACGATGAAAATTTCTCGCTGGTCGGGGGCTATTTGGAGTTGCTCGGAAGCGGCCTCAAGCAGATTGAGGTTTATTTTGAGCTGAGCGGAAAGGGCTTCGTCGAAGCGGGCAATCGCATCACGGACACGGGAACCTTCGTCAAAATCAATTTGAGCGTGGCGGACTCGGCGCTGTTTACGGGGCGAGTGCGCGTCGGCAACAAGCTGATCGATCTCAAAACTTCGAATTTTCCAAACTTCCAGGGTTCCGATCGACAAACCGTCGTCAAGGGAAAAGGACAGAGCATCCGATTTACCGGAAACTATCTCAATCAGCTCAACCAAGGTGCGGGCGGGGTCGTAGGTACTTATGGCGCCGGCTCGCAGCAGGCGAGTCTCGGTACGACGACCAACGCGTTTCAGCTGATATTGACCGACCCCGTCAACCCGGGGCGACTCGGATATCAGACGGTGACCTTGCGCCGGCAGACGCAGCAGACAGCGTCGGAGCCTTCGATCGAGGTCGAATATCTTTATCGCAATGTGTTTCGCATCATCGAGGATCTGGCGGCGGGAGACATCGAGATGTTTCCCAACACGGGATCGCGCGGAGATGAGATTTATTTTCGTTCCGACACGCTTTCGGACACGCGTTCCTATGTCGTCTACTTTTTGAAGTCGTTGACGGATCGTCCTTCGGATGCGAATCGACTGCAAACGGTCGATCTGTCGCTCAACATCCAAGGCAATGAGGATCGCCTGACGGTCCGGATCCCGGAGAACAGTGCGCTCCAGCCGCAGACCTATTATGTGCTGATCACCGACGTGCAAAATGGGCAGATCGTCGCGGAACAGCTCGTGAAGCGGCCGGACGGCAGCGGCGAACCGGATCAATTTGTCGTGATTCAGGCGGACAACCGCCCGCGCATCGAGTCCGTTTATCCGGCGAAAGGGCCGGATACGGGGAGCGATGTGGAGATCAAGGCGAATTACATCCTCTCGCTCAAGATTCCGGATTTGATCGCGAACGGTGAATTGGCGGTGCAACCGACGGGAGAAGATGCGGATCAAACATTGATTTTGCAGTACAAGAACGGGAGCTATAAGGGCGAGACGGTCAAGATTCGCCGCAAGATCAATGTGGTCATCGGGGAGAAGGCGCGCTTTATTAAGAATCCGTCCGGAGCATTCCAAATGCAACAATCCACTCCGGATCAGATCATGGTGCGCACGCGTCCGGTGTCGGATGCGGAGACGGATCCGATCAAAGATGTCATCATCGAGATGGAGACGGAGCTTACCGTCGTCGGCGGATCGAACGACGGCAAGCGCTATGTGTTCCGCCAAGTCGTCGTCAAGAAGAAGGGTTACGAATTCGAGCCGTCGACCTACACGCCGAAGATCGATTCGGTGACGCCGCAGCTCGTGCAGATCGAGGATACGGCGGGCGGATACAGCAAGATGAAGGAGGAGACTCTGATTTCCATCAAAGGAGATCGCTTCCTCGTCGATCGCTTTGTCGATCCCAACGGCAATGTCATCACGCGCATGCCGTCGGTGCTGATCAAAAAGAACGACAACAACACCTTCAATACACAGTATCAGCTCGGCTTTTTCCCGAACCGGGAATATGTGCATAACGGAGTCACGTACCGTGGATTGATCTATTATAAGGACGCCGAGGATGCGTCTACGGAACAACTGTTGACGGATTCGACGGGACGACCGATTCCGCTCGACATGGTCGTGCTGACCAAGGACGGCGTCGAGGTCGACGGGGTTTCGGGGAATCAAATCGGTCAAAACATCATCATTCGCATCCCGGCCGATGCCAAGATTCGAGACGGCGGGGTCAAGCATGTGCAGGTGACCAACCCGGTGCGTAAGTCCTCGAATTACGGACGTTCGTCGATTTTGTCGGATGTCCTCGAATTGGTCAAGACAGGGGATGTTCCGGTCATCGAATACGTCGTGCCGAACATCATCACGGCGGACGGCGGCGACGAGATCATTATCACCGGTGCAAACATCGCAGACGGTGTGAAGCTCTTTCTCGACGGCAACGAGATCTCGAATTTCACGCGGGAACTCGACCCGAGCGGCAACCGCATCCTCGTCAAATTCAAAGCACCGAAGGGGCGCGAGGGAACGACGCAGCTCATGCTCCAAAATCCGAGCGGCGGGACGGCGGTTGCGGATTTCACCTATGTCCGCAGCTTCCACAAGAATCCGGTGTTCCATCGGTTCACTCCGCCGAGCGGTACGGAGGGGACGCTCGTCCTGATCGACGGAGACAATTTTCTCAAGCCGGATCCCACGGCGATCACGGAGCGGGGCGTCGATGCGTATCGCCTGATCGGTACGCGTGTCTTCATCGACGGTCGCGACGTCAATACCTATAAGAAGGATTCGACCGGGCGCATCCTGTTTTCGCCTTATGTCGTGCCGTCCGCGATGGTGGCGATCCGCGAGGTCGCCGGCAAGGCGGTCTTCTCTCCGTCGGCGGCCAACAGCGTCGCGACCGCGACCGTCGGCGGCAGCGAAGTCGTCGCCGTGCTGGGGCCGGATGCG
>JAUMWO010000058.1 GCA_030529605.1 Bacillota bacterium
AAATATGAACAAAAAAGTTCTGTCGATTCTGTTGGTTGCTGTCATGTTGATGGCGATGCTCGCAGGTTGCGGTGGACAAAATACCGGCGGGTCCAATGCTCCGGCTACGAAGCTCAAAGTCGGAATGGTAACCGACTCCGGTACGATCGACGACAAGTCGTTCAACCAAGGTACCTGGGAAGGAATCAAGAAGTATGAGACCGAGAAGGGTACGATCGTAGCGGAATACCTTCAGCCGCACGGCGAGACGACGGAGGACTATCTCCAGGCGATTGCAGACCTCGTAGACAACGGGACGCAAGTTATCGTGACACCGGGATTCAAATTCGAGCAAGCGATCTTCAAAGCCCAAGAGCTTTACAAAGACGTGAAGTTCATCCTGATCGACGGTGCACCGAACGACGGAAACTGGGAGAAAGGCGTCACCTATCGCACGGATTCCAACGTTGCCGCTCTGTTCTTTGCGGAGCAGGAAGCCGGTTTCCTCGTAGGAGTTGCGGCAGC
Source organism: Bacillota bacterium (assembly GCA_030529605.1). GTDB lineage: Bacteria > Bacillota > Clostridia > Peptostreptococcales > Acidaminobacteraceae > JAUMWO01. The sequence continues at coordinate 505 of JAUMWO010000058.1, forward strand.
GCTCTCTTCTAAGACCGGTAAAGTCGGCTTTGTCGGCGGTATGGAGATTCCACCGGTACAAAAATTCGGTTGGGGTTATCAGGCAGGCGTGAAATACGCAAATGACACATACGGCACCAAGGCGGAAGTGATCGACTATGTCTACCAAGGCACCTTCACCGACTCGGCAGCCGGTCAAGCACTTGCTTCCGGTATGTACAACAAAGGCGCCGACATCGTGTTTACCGCTGCGGGCGGCGTAGGAGTCGGCGTATTCTCCGAGGCGAAAGAGCGCGCGATCAAGGGCGAGAATGTCTTTGTTATCGGTGTTGACGTCGACCAGTACGACTTCGGTAAGATCTCGGAAGATGCCAATGCGAAATCGATCACTTTGACTTCGGCGATGAAATCCATCGACGGTATGACATACCGCTTCATTGATGAAATCATCAACGGCAAATTCGAAGGCGGCAAAGACTACCGTCTCTCGATCAAAGACGACGGAGTCGGTATCCCGGCGAAGAACCCGAACCTTTCGGACGAAACGGTCAAACGCGTAGACGAAGTGCGCAAAGCGATCTACGATGGAAAGATCACAGTTCCAAGTTCTGAAGAAGCTCTCAAGGAATACCTCGGTAAGTAATGGAACCAACGGGCTGTTGCATGACTTGGCTGCAACAGCCTTTTCTTTTTTCGACAACAAATCAAAAAGGTTGTGAATTATGCAATATGCGATCGAAATGCGAAATATCACCAAGGCATTTCCGGGGATTCTGGCGAACGACAATGTGACCTTGGAACTCCGTAAAGGTGAGATTCACGCTCTGCTCGGTGAAAACGGCGCCGGGAAGTCGACTCTGATGTCGATCCTGTTCGGACTGTATCAGCCGGATTCCGGCGAGATCAAAATCAACGGACAAAAGGTGACCATCAAGGATCCCAATGTCGCCAATGAACTGGGCATCGGAATGGTGCATCAGCATTTTAAACTCGTCGATGTGTTCACCGTGACCGAGAACATCATTCTCGGGATGGAGCCGACGAAAGGCATCTATTTGGACACGAAGGTCGCGAGCAAGAAGATCAAAGAGCTGTCGGATCGCTACAATTTGTCCGTCGATCCCGATGCCTTGATCAAAGACATCTCCGTCGGGATGCAGCAACGCGTCGAGATCCTCAAAATGCTCTATCGCGATGCGGAGATCCTGATCTTCGATGAGCCGACGGCCGTGCTGACGCCGCAAGAGATTCACGAACTGATGAACATCCTCAAGAAGCTCAAGAGCGAAGGAAAGTCGATCGTTCTGATCACGCACAAACTCAAGGAGATCAAAGAAGCGGCGGACCGCTGTACCGTGCTTCGCAAGGGGCGTTACATCGCGACCGTCGACGTCGCGCAGACATCGGAGTCGGAGATGGCCAAACTGATGGTCGGACGCGACGTCACTTTCAAGGTGCAAAAGGGCGAAGCGAAACCGGGAGCGGTCGTGCTTCGCATCGACGGCTTGCATGTCAAAGACAATCGTCATCTCCCGATCGTCAAAAATCTCAACATCGAAGTGAAATCGGGCGAGATTTACGGACTGGCAGGCATCGACGGCAACGGGCAAAAGGAATTCATCGAGGCGATCACGGGACTTCGACCGATCGTCTCCGGCAACATTTGGCTCAATAACATCGACATCACGCATGAACCCGTGCGCAAAAAGACGACCGCAGGGATCGGACATATCCCCGAGGACCGTCACAAACACGGGTTGGTGCTCGACTATAAGCTCAGTGAGAACCTCGTTCTCCAAACCTATTATCAAAAACCGTATTCTTCCAACGGACTCCTCAACCAGGAGGCGATTCGCAGCTTCTCCGAGCGCATGATCGAAGAATTCGACATCCGCGCCGGCCAAGGTGCGGAGACGCCGGCTCGTTCGATGTCCGGCGGAAACCAACAAAAGGCGATCATCGCCCGTGAAGTCAACCGATCCCCGGCATTGCTCATCGCAGCGCAACCGACGCGCGGACTCGATGTCGGTGCGATCGAATACATCCACAAGCGTCTCATCGAAGAGCGGGATAAGGGGAAGGCCGTGTTGCTCATCTCCTACGAGCTCGATGAGATCCTGAGCGTGTCGGATCGCGTCGGCGTGATCTACGAAGGCGAGATCGTCGCGACGATGAAGACGGCGGAGACCAATGAAAATGACCTCGGATATCTGATGGGGAAAGGGAGGCTCGAGTGACCCAAAAGCGTAACAAAAAGCAAGGAGATTCGATTTGGGGCAAGCTGTCGATTCCGATCCTCTCCGTACTGTTCGGTTTCCTGATCGGCGCGATCATCATGCTCCTCAGCGGATACAACCCGATCGAAGCCTATCTCAAAATGGTCGAGGGCGCCGGCCTCTTCGGCAATCTGCGTCGTCTCGGCTTTATGCTCACCATCACGACACCGCTCGTGCTCACGGGTCTCGCCGTCGCATTCGGCATGCGGACGGGACTGTTCAACATCGGTGCCTCCGGTCAGCTCCTGATGGGAGGATTCGCAGCGGTGCTGCTCGGTATCGTGCTCGATCTGCCCAAAGTGCCGCATCTCCTGATCGCCGTCAGCGCCGCAGTGGTCGCGGGAGCGATTTGGGGGATGATCCCGGGGCTGCTCAAGTCCCTGTTCAATGTCCATGAAGTAGTCAGTTCCATCATGCTCAACTGGATCGCCGTCTGGACCGTCTATTATTTCGTGCCGCTGCTGATCAAGGGTAAGTACGACACCGAATCGATGCCGATCCGCGAGACCGCCTCCCTGCGTGTCGATTGGCTGACCGATCTGCTTCCCGGCTCACCGATCAATCTGGGACTCTTCTTTGCGCTCGGTGCGGCGGTGCTGATCTGGTGGATTCTCGAGAAGACGACCTTCGGCTATGAGCTCAAAGCGGTCGGTTTCAACCGTGACGCGGCGCAATATGCCGGTATGCATGTCAAGCGCAACATCGTGCTTTCGATGGCGATCTCGGGGGCGCTCGCCGGATTGGCCGGCGCGACCTTCTACCTCGGCTACAGCGACAACATCAAGATCGGCGAACTCCCGTCCCTCGGCTTTGACGGCATCGCCGTCGCCCTGCTGGGGATGAACTCTCCGCTCGGCGTCATCTTCTCGGCGCTTCTGTTCGGCGTGATGAATGCCGGAAAGAACTTTATGCAATCGTCGACCGGCGTTCCGAACGAACTCGCCCAAATCATCATGGCGATCATCATCTTCTTCGCGGCCGCGAAGCTCGTCATCGTGAAAGTACTGGAACATTTCAAAAAGAATAAGCGAAAGGAGAAGTCCGATGTGGGAACAAATCGTTAATATCTTTCCGCTCGCTATCGCATACACGGCGCCTCTGCTCATCATCGCGCTCGGCGGACTCTACTCGGAGCGCTCCGGGGTCGTCAACATCGGTCTCGAAGGACTGATGGGCGTCGGAGCCTTTGCGACCGCGCTGTTCATTTCAAGCTTTGAAAAGACGGCGCTCGGTCCCCATGTCGTCTGGATCTCTCTGCTGGTCTCCGCTGCGGCGGGCATGCTACTCTCGTACCTGCATGCCTTTGCCTCGGTCTCGATGAAGGCGGATCAAGTCATCTCGGGAACCGCGATCAACATGCTTTCCTTGGCGATCACCGTCTATCTGGCGCGCGGCATCACCGGCTCCTCCAATGTTCAGATCAACCGCTTTCTGGTGAAATCGGACGTGCCTGTGCTCTCGAACATCCCGATCATCGGTCCGCTCTTCTTCGGTCAAGCGTACTGGACCACCTATGTCATCCTCGCGATCCTGGTTCTGAGCTGGTTCTTGCTGTATAAGACAAAATTCGGTCTGCGTCTGCGCGCCTGCGGCGAAAACCCGCACGCTGCGGATTCGATGGGAGTCAGCGTCAAAAAGATGCGATACCTCGGCGTTTTGATCTCGGGCGCCCTCGCCGGTCTGGGCGGCGGCATCGTGATCATCACTTACGCGAAGGAATTCTCGCTGACCACATACAACGGTCTGGGCTTCCTCGCTCTCGCCACCCTGATCTTCGGCAAATGGAAGCCGCTCGGCATCCTCGGAGCCGCGCTCTTCTTCGGAACGGCGACCACGATCTCCAACATCGCCGCGATCTTCCCGGCGGTGCGCGATCTTCCAAACATCATTTTAAACTCATTCCCATATGTGATGACCCTCGTCGCGCTCGTCATCTTCTCGAACCAATCCAATGGTCCGAAGGCTGCGGGCGAACCATACGATGTCAGCAAACGCTGAAGCCCACCGGCGCCGGCTGCATCGCAATTCAATGCAATCAAGCATCACCTTCACCCGATCGGATTTCCGGTCGGGTGTTTTTGTATCGAAGCGCGCCGCCCACGAAGGTGGCGATCACGCGATTGTCGCGAATCGGAGACCCGATGATGCGATCGAGTACGCAGAAGTCGGCGGCGTATCCCGGCGCAAGTTTCCCGCGTGTGTTCTCTTCATAGGCAAAGAAAGCGGCCTCGGAAGTGAATGCAGCGATCGCCTCATCGACGCGGATCGCTTCGTCCGGATACAGCGGAGCCTCCACGGCATGATACAGACTGCGAAACGGATCCGGATCCTCCACGGGAGCGTCCGACCCGAAGCCGAGGCGGATGCCGGCATCGAGCATCGAACGATACGCATACGAGGTGCGGGCGAGTGTTTCGCCGACGCGATCCCGCACAATGCGTGAATCGTACCCGAGGAAGACGGGCTGAACCAGTGCGTGATAGCCGATTCGCGCCATCGATTCGATCTGTTCGCCGCTCATGATCTGGCAGTGGACGATCGCATCGCGGCGTTTGGCCGCCCGCACGCACTCGGCGTTTTGCTCACGCAAGCGAGTTTGTTTGTCGATCAGGATCTGTACGGTTCGATCGCCGATCGCGTGGACGACGGTGTCGACATCGTAGGAGGCGGCGAGTTCGAGCATCGCTTCGAGCTCATCCTGCGGATAGATCAGCAGTCCGCGCGTGCTCGGATCGTCGCGATACGGCTCTTTGAGGCAGGCGGTGCGTCCGCCGAGGCTGCCGTCCGCCAGGATTTTGAGCGGTCCGTTCTTAAAGAGCGCGAGCGAACCGCTCCGATCCTGCCGGTATCCCCCTTCGAGCGCGGCGCGAATCGCTCCGATCGAACCGAACTGCGACTGCTGGTAGACCCGAATATGCAGCGAACCGCGTTCTTCCAAGCGATTGTAGAGTCTCTGTATCTCCCCGGGATCCTTGCGGAAGTAGAGGTCGTCGGAATGCACGGCTGCGACGCCGTAGGCGAGCAGCCGGTCCTGCGCGCGCAAGATAAAGTCGGTCAACTCGGCATCGCTGTACTCGTGCGTGAGGAGTTCGAGGGCGTTCTCGCGCAGGACGCCGGTCGGGAGACCGGCGGCAGTCCGGTCGATCTGGTCGGGATAGCGATCCAGCATCGACTGCGCGGTTCCCTCCGGAGTGAGGATCCCGTAGTGTCGGAGAGCCGCGGTATTGAGTACCGCGACATGACCGCACACTCTGCGCAGGACGACGGGACGACCGTCGCTGACCGAGTCGAGATCCTCTCTCGTCAGCATGCGTCGCTCGGCAAAGAGATCTTGGTTCCAGTTTCGCCCGGTAACGATCGGTTTGTTGCAGCTCGGCAGGTAATCCGCCAGCATCCGCATCGCTTCCGGGATGTCGGCGGCCGCATCGAGCGAAAGCTCGGAAAGCAGCATGCCGTAGCCGATAAAATGCATATGTGTATCGGTGAAGGCAGGATAAACATGTCCGTTGAATTCGTAATCCGCTTTTGCTCCTTCGTCAGTGAACAGTCGGACGATGCGCCCGTCCTCCACTTCGAGAAAGCGATGCGGGGAACCGTAGATGGATTTCGCTTTTACAATCATAAGCACCTCATTTCTACGGACATTATAAAGTGCCGTTTCGGAATCGGTCAACGCAGTTCCGGCTGAATCTCCATGCGGTCATGGATATTTCCGGTGATTTCGATCGGAATTTGTGTCTCGATCGGGTGATTTCCTTTGCGCGCCGTGAGACGAATCTCATAGGCCGGACGGAGGCGTCGGTTCTCGGTGTTCAAAGTCGAAGGAGCCAAAGGGAGAATGTACTCGGCTCGCCAGAGTGATGGAGACACCTGCTCGAGTCGAACCGGGAATTGTACCTCAAAGCCGAACTCGTCGCGGTAACGATACCGCTGCCCGAGTCGGTTGACATACTCCATCGACTCGAGTTCCGGAGAGAGCCTCATCTCGACCGTATCCGGCTCTCCGTCGATTTCCGCTTCGACGACGATTTTTTCGTATCCCATATAGCGCGCTGTCGACCAGAGATTCCAATATCCGCGTGTGATCACTCGCTTGAATTGAAGTGCGAAATGCTCTGCTGTCACGATGTCCTCCGCTTCTTTTCCTGCCGCGGTGCGTGCGACGAAGCGGAAGCGATAGGTGCCGCTCGGCGCCGGAGAGATTTCCGAACCGCGGTTGCCGAGGTCGGAATCGGTCCCCGCGGGGTTGGTGCCGCTGCTTCGGTCCAAGTCGGTCCGGCTCGGGTCGGAGTTGTTGCCGGAGGTGCTGTTGCCGTCATTTTGAGCTTCGAGTTTCCAGTGGATGTCGTCGATGCGTGAGAGGGAGAAGCGTCGCTCGTAAGGGGTGCCGTCAAAGGCGATGACGGTGACCTCTTTGGCGTAGGTAGTCGTCTCCGCTGCGAAAGTCGGTCCGTTTGTGACCTCGCCGCGAACGGAGATCGGCGTATCCACGCGGTATCCATGGTGATTGATCTGGTTGCCGTCGATCGCCGGGGAGTCGCCGAGCTCGGGGAGGAACGCGACGACGGCGACGGCGTATCGTCCGTCCGCATATTCCTCAGGAATCGAGATTCGGACATCACGCCAGCGGTAATGATCCTTACCGATGGATTCTGCGGTGCTCCAGTCGAGTCTTGCGATTTCGATCGATGCCTCGTGACGGTAGGATCGGACCGCGGGATCGTCGTCGGTGAGGGCACCGACCGCAACTTCGGATTGAGCGGAGGAGCGCGGGTGGAGTCGAACGGAGATAGCATGAGGCAGATGGTACCGCGTTTCCAATCCCGTCACATACAGGGCCTCGCTCGCCGGGATGCTGTGAAGCGTAAACGGAGAGGCGGCTTGCAGGAACGATTGCAGCTGAATCTGAGGGGTTTCTTTCAAACGCAGGACGACTTCTTTGGGTGCGCTCCAGACTCCGTAGACATCGCGTACCTTGAGGCGCAATCGATGTGTCCCGGGAGTCAGATGCGTCGGAACACGCGAGCTCTCCTTGCCGGCAGGGTCGGTATAGATCCAGAGTCGGTCGCGGATGCCGCGGTCATCGCGACTGGTCCGGAAGTCAGGATCGTAGGATCGGTCGTCGATCTCGAGCTGATATTTGTCGCCGCCCGCTTCAAACATGGTGCGGACGGAAAAATCGGCGACAGGTCTTCGATGCGCCGTAATTTCGACAACGGCGATGTTGGAATTTTCGCTGAAATCCTGTTGTTGATTCGGAATATCGTAGACGCTGCCCTCGATGCGATAGAGCCCTGCAAAGGGGAATCGGGTAGGAAGCGAATCCTCGGGGTGGCGGTAGAGCGGCATCGGATCGTCGAACACAGCGGGATCATGCGTGCACTGAAACGGGTGGGATCGGATCGGATCCTGCTCCGGATCGATCGAGGCGGAGTGGATCGAGACGTCGGTGTCGATCAGTACCGTATTGCCTGGGAAGGACGGGATCTTGGACTGCAGATACGCGAGGAGTTCCTGCTTTGCCGCTTCGAGATCGGAGCCGAGGACGAGGTCGTATGCGTCGTTCGGATCCGGCTGCGCGCCGATGTAGATGCGAATCCCGGTTGCGTCGGGGCGATATTTCGGTTCGAAAGGCTTTGTGTATTGCTTGGACAGGGTACCGGAATAATGTCCGACATAATTGTCGACGGAGACATACCGAGGTTGCCAGACGCGCCGGGTTCCGTGATAGACGCCGCTGTAATGCGCCGTCCATCGAAAGGCGCGAAGATAGATTTCGCCTTCGCGGCCGACATGAGACGGTTCGGGGTCGCTCTGATTCGTCGAGTGCGTTTTATAGAGCGTGACGGGGCTACCTCGGTGCATCACGACGATTCGCTCCGGGAGTTGGCGCGTGCCCCATGATTTTTTGACATGCCACTTTCCTTTGCGGTAGATGTAGTGAGCGGTTCCGCCGCTGGTATTGACGCGTTCCTGCTCGACGGTTTCGCTGATCGGCTGAGCGACATAGCTTCCGTCGTCGCGCAGGATCGGCTCGTTGGTGATTGAAATCCGATGGAGGATGCCGCGGTACCCATTGTCGCTGTGACGCAAAGTGAGCGGGGGATCGCCGGTGCCCGCCTCGTATGTCGTGAAGCCCTGCGTCGAGTCCGTGTACACGAATCGATCGTCGTGATGAAGGGTCGCGTCTCCGCCGATTTTCCTAATCGCGTTGATCCAGTCTATTCGGTCGCGGGCGTCCGTCACTACGGTGAGATCGATCGGTTCGAGCGGAGTCGGAAGATAGAGGAAGAGTTGGGTGAGCGGTGCGAGATTGGCGACTTGGAAGTCAAAGCTCTCCGAATGTCGGGGCGCGATGCCTTCGCGGATGGAAGCCGAGTGGATTTCGCCGGCGCTGCTGCCGGGATCGAGTCCGAATCGGCTCGGATCCATATCCCCGCGCATCGATTCCGTCACCGTCCATGTGACTCGATATGTCCCGAGCGACAGATTTTGAAGGGTCGGCGGTGTCGCGCCGTCGTGCAGGAGATCGTCACCGCGATGAAGTGTCCAGCGGTGCTCTGCCGGTGGAGTGTCGGTCGGGGAGACGGAGTCGCCGTCGA